>JABMPR010000247.1 GCA_013202895.1 bacterium
ATATACATGTTGCCAGAACCAATAGGCCATTCGCCTTCAGGGTCACCCCCGACGGTTCCAGCGACCAATCCATAATTGAAAAATACAGTCCGAATTTTATTGCCGGCATGAATACCTTTTTTCCTGAAGGTAGCATCTCCATAGCTTTGGGCTTCCAGGGAAACAATAGCCAGAATAAGTATACATAGCATAAGTCTAAGAGATTTCATTTATTTCACCCCCACCGAAAATCCAACGGTGAAACGTCTGGGATCGCCATACCAGGTTGGATGGCTGAACCAATCATCCAGAGTATTAATGGCTTCACTTGCGTTATTGGCTTCAGCCCTTAGCTGTCCAAGCGTATAATCTGCGGTTCCTGTATCATTATGGACCGTGTATTCATTCATTATATCAAACATATTATCCAGTTTGGCATAAATATTCATTCTCAAGCCAGCAAACTTAAAATTCGTATATACTTTCATATCATACATTTGAGTGATGGGTTTGGTCCCTGAGTTTGGGATGGAAAAACCAAGATTGCCCTGGTCATCTCGTGGTGTATATGGTAGTCCGCTTCCGATCCTGGCGTTTACACTAACACCCCAGGCATCCAGATCACCAACAGTGACATTTGCGTTCAGACTATGCCTCTGATCCCAATCCAGCCGCAATAATCGAACTTCAGGTTCTCTATCACCCTGGCGCGCCTCATAGGCAGCATTCGGGTCAGATGCATTCCCTTCAGATATTTGGAAGGTATAATCCAGATTAGCCATCCACAATTGTGAGTGGCGCTTCTCAAATGACAGGGTAACCCCGCGAGTATTGGCATAATCCAAATTTATAAACATGGCATACTTTCGCTGATCAGCTGTAACTACAAGTTTATTAGCTGAGATTAAATTTCGAATATCCCTAAAATAAAAATTGACATCAAAACCAAGGTCTTCTGTCAATTCTTGTTGCAAACCAATTTCATAGGAAATGGTATGTTGTGGTTTTAAATCCGGATTTCCCATAAGCGTATTCACGGTACCAGTCCCACTAGTCACTCTAAACTCAGGATTTGTAAATAAATCCTCTAGCTGTGGAATCTGAAAAAAGTGTCCATAAGAAACATGGATGACTCCCCGATCGGAAATGGGATACCCCAATCCAATACGCGGACTTACCTGCCACTTTGGACTGGCTTTTGTATACCAGAAATCTTTACGTTCACTGAGTGAATATTCATTTTCCTCTGTTTTTTCAGAAGGATCGTATTTACCGTCCCCGTCACCATCAGAATAACTCTCCCCCGTTGACCAGATTCCATTGGAGTCAGCATCAACAAACAGTTCTGCATCCTCGATGTGACCATCTCCGTCAAAATCCTTCCAGCGATTCTTTGTCTTAATCGGTGAAAATACATCAGGATCTTCCAGATCTTTCGGCAGAGCCCCATCAGATTCAAAATAATCAAGACGCATCCCAGCGTTTACTATAAGAGTTTTGAACTCAAGTTTGGTCTGGGCATAAGTCGAAAGCTCTATTGGATTCACCTCTAAATCAAAGCCATACGGAAGCCCATATTGGATATCGTAGAGATAAAATCGGCGATAAATATCATCCAGACGTGCTTGTGCACCTACCTTAATTTCAACAACTCTGGTAACTTGACTCGTGATATCCGCCTTAAATATTTGGGAAACTGTTTTTCGGTTAAACCAGGAATTCCGGACACCGCCTGTAAAATAACTGTAGAGCTGTTGTGTCTGAAGGGCATTCACCAATCCTATATCTTTAGGGTCAGGGTTGTAGGCGTCGAGAACACCATCCCCGTCTGTATCAAGAAACGCTGCAAAAGCCCACTCATTCTCATATTTGTATTCCTGCCATTCATATTCCACTTTGGAATACCCCAACTGGTAAAATGTGTTTTGAGAAAGTTGATGATTGATATTAAAAGTGATGCTCCCACCATCTTTAAATTTGTTTATGATGGCATCCGGGTTGAGTTGCATATCTTCGTCCCAACCACGCTCCTCGGAGTGATCATTCAGTATATTTAATCGCAGGGATAAGCGCGGGGTAACCTTATAGGTCAGTTTTACATGGTATGATGTCTTGTTATAGGGATTCAAAGGCACAAACGCAGAATCCCCTGTACCGAGACGATATCCCGCATTCTGAAATGCCGTGAGCGAATCCAGATTGAGGGGTGAATACGCAACATCTCCATACTGCGTGCTATCACCACCACCGACATAAGTTCCCTTCAGCCACCATTTTTCCACGCCCCCTATTCCTGTATTAGGATTGTTTTCATCCAGGAAGGTATCATCGATATTATATTGTCGCACACCATAGAGATGACCTTCTGCAACAAACCTTCTCATGGTTCCAAATATGTATAATTTTTTAGGGATGATAGGACCGGAAACATTTCCTTGAAAATTATATTGTGAAGCTGGATTAAATTTATCAATATTTCTATAAGTTTCATTGTTCGAAGAGAGATGATCACCCGTATACCCCATGACATCCCATTTTATATCATCATCACCATCCTTTGTGACAATATTCACGACACCAGACATAGCCTGACCATATTCGGCATTAAAAGCTCCGGTGATAAGCTGTAACTCCTGAATCGAGGCATTCTCGATATCAACTGCCATATTTCCACTGTAAGGATCCGTCACCGGGATACCATCTATCATATATAAGGTTTCACCACTTCGACCTCCACGTATATGTCCATCAACTACACCAGCCTGCATAGCTAGGACATCGTTAAAGGTCTCAACCGGCATTGATTCTAATTCTTTGGCTGAGATGTGAGAAGCGCTCGATGTCAGATCTTTTACAACCAGCGGACGTTCGGCCGTGACAGTCACCACCTGGTCTGATTCAAGAACCTGTGCGCCAAGTTCAAAATCCAGGGGGGTAGTCAAGTCAACTGACACCAGAACATCAGTTTTGCGTAAGGCCTGATAACCGATCATTGAGGCAGTTACAGAATAATTACCCGGTGCTAAACCAGTAATGAAAAAGTCACCATCCAGACCAACAGATGCGCCAAAATTGCTACCGTCTACAATTACATTGCAGCCAATCAGAGCGTCTCCAGAATCTACATCCCGGACAAACCCGGCTATTTTTCCTGTTGTTCCTGCCTGCAAACCTGTAATAAAAAGAAATAATGCGACGACTAACCACCGCGACGCTGCGGAGAAGATATGTGTCTTCAAACCCATGTCTCACTTTTTAATTGAATTAGTAA
>JABMPR010000248.1 GCA_013202895.1 bacterium
GTTGCACAGGCAGCCACACAACAGCCGCATTCAATGCAGCGTTCTGATTCATAGATTTTATTGGCCAGAGCATTGTCCATACGTTCTTCTTCCATATTCGGATCGAATTCTTTTGTAGTATGGATCCAGGACTCAACTCGTTTCGCCATATCATGAAACCATACACCGGTATCCACCGAAAGATCTCCCAGGAGCTTGAAAAAGGGCAGGGGATAAAGCTCTATAGTATCTGTCAGATCAGACGTCAGGGTACGGCAGGCAAGTGTGGGTCGACCATTTATCATCATGGCGCAGGATCCACAAATTCCAGCCCGACAGACAAAGTCGTACATTAGATCTGGAGCCTGCTGTTCACGAATACGGTGTAAGGCGGTAAACAGATTTAATCGAGGTGTTTCCTCTAACTCAAAGGTGTCCACATGGGGCTCATCATTATCTATGGTGGGGTTATATCTGAATATTTTAAAAATTAGAGTGCGTGCCATTATTTAGCATCCTTATAAGGTGATTCCTCGCGCCAGGCTTCCTTGGGAAGACCCGTGCCAATAGGCTCAGAAGTTTCATGCTTACCCAGCGCTGTCTGAAGCTCATGCACTTTGGCATTGTATTGACCTAGAGTCAATTCCATTGAAACCATCTGACCACCCCCATAACCACGATCACCTGGCGGTAAATCCAGGGGACCGACGGGTTCATAATTAAATTCCGGCTCCTCAGCACCTACAGGCCAGGTTGCCAGAGTCCGATTTAACCAGTTCTTATCATCACGAGCCGGATAATCCTCTCGAGTGTGAGCACCTCGCGATTCGGTTCGTAAAAGCGCACCCTTTGCAATGATATAAGCCTGTTTTGCCATACCTTCTATTCGCAGTGCCTGAGATAATTCAGGATTCATACCCGCTGCATTGGTACGCACCTTTACATTATTAATGCGCCCCAGGATAGCCTTGAGTCCATTAACCGCTTTTTCAAGTCCTTCCCCAGTTCGGAAGATATGAACATGATCTTTCAATAACTCGGCGACCTCATCCCGAATCGCATAGACATTTTCATCACCAGAATTTGTCCTGAGATGGGTAATTTTATCGTTTTGTTCCTTTCCGAATTTTTCGGCCAGGGTCATATTGGCATTCAGAGTCGTCGATTTAGCAAAGTTGGCGATCTTTTCACCCACCACCATCCCGGCTACCACAGTTTCCGCTAAAGAGTTTCCGCCGAGACGGTTAAATCCATGCATATCCCAGCAGGCAACTTCACCCAGGGCAAAGAGACCTTTCATCCCATAGGCATGACCATCTTTATTCACGCGGATCCCGCCCATGGAATAGTGTTGGGTAGGTCGCACAGGAATCAATTCTTTGATGGGATTTACACCAATAAAATACATACAGATATCGTAAACTTCGCGCAATTTGGTTGTAAGATGCTCTTCTCCAAGATGGCGAAGATCCAGCCAGAGATGTTCACCATAGGATGATTGAACGCCTTTACCCTTGAGTATATGTTGCTTCATACGACGTGAAACAACGTCTCGGGAAGCCAATTCCTGTTTTTCTGGCTCATATTCAGGCATAAAGCGATATTCATCAACATCGAGCAACAATCCTCCATCACCACGGCAACCCTCGGTGACCAGGATGTCTGTTGGAACAATACCAGTGGGGTGGAATTGTACCGCTTCCATGTTACCCAGAGGCACCAGGCCAGTCTGCAATGCCAACCAGGACCCAGTTCCTTCATTGATGATAGCATTGGTAGACTCACCATATAAACGTCCATAACCACCTGTTGCGATGGCGGTAGCCTTGGACAGATATGCTGTCAATTCACCTGTTCTTAATGAACGGACGATAGCACCCATGCAGATGCCATTTTCATGAATAAGACTTAGGGCTTCCATGCGATCATGAATGGTAATATCCAGCTGAACAGCTAGATTATCCATGGCGTATAGAACGGTATGACCCGTTCCATCAGCTGTGTAGCAGGTACGCCATTTGGCGGTTCCACCAAAATCGCGGGCTGTTATCAGACCTTCCTTCGCATCATCCTCCACTATGGTGGTTTTTGTACCTTTGATATAAACCTCTCGAGGTCCGCCTTCGACCCGGTTCCAGGGAACACCAAAATGTGCCATTTCGCGCATAGCGATGGGAGCATTATCGGCAAAAATA
>JABMPR010000249.1 GCA_013202895.1 bacterium
CCAGTTTTGGTTGGATAGCCGGCAATCGGAGATCGGATTCACCGATGCCATGAGCGAAAGTGAAGGGAAAACCACTATAGGCCAGTACGGCCTGATAGTATAGATCCCATATATTCAATTCGGTTCCCCATTTGAATTCATGGAATATATTAAGCTGATAAGTCATATTCCATTTTAGCAGTAGGTTTTTGAGATCTTCTTCCCGGAACAGGTTATTGTCGCCATCGATAACAAATAAAGTCGAGTCTTTGTAACTAAAACCAATGCTTATGGCTTCCGGATTCTCATTCCCGTCTTTTTTTATATTCCAATCTTCGCTGCGTGTGATATCCCACCACTTCCCGGATTGGGCAGCCCGGTAATATGTTCGACCGGCTCCCAGGGTAAGGTTGTGGAATAATTTATGAGTCAATGGTTGATTCAATACAAGTGAAAATTGATCGATATTACTAACCCGGTGTTGGAAGGTCTCCGGGATAAACTTTCTACGGACATCAAAGAGATCATATTCCCGCTCAGTGCGACCCAGGCTCATTGTGAGACTGGAATTTTTGAACAACTGCCAGCGCATCTTCCCATTGAGCACCAGCTCTGTGTAATCATCATGGGTGTTTTCGCGGTTCAGGATCCCGTTTTCGGCGCCGGTGTACTGAGCACTGGTATTAAAGGTTCCCCCGCTACTGAAAGGTAGCGGTCCCCCTAAATTAAAGCGGTAGCGTCGATGACCGGTCGAGTAATTATAATGGGTTTGACCCTCATAGTATTCATTGCCATAAAGCAAATAGGTTTCAGAACGTTTTCTTTTCAGTAATTTTTCTGGAATTTGACGACCCTTATCGACATTCAACTCCGATTCTACATCAAAGGATAACTCATAATGGTCTGGATTTCCCACTTTCGTGAGGATTTCAACCACGCCGGATAGAGCATTCCCATATTCTGCGTTAAAGCCCCCACTCTGGATGGCTACCTGGGATAGAGAGCGGTTATTAAGAGCCAGTACAGACATACCTGAGAAGGCAGTTCCATAGTTTGGTTCCTGCAGCGTTACTCCATCGACCTGGAACTTCACTTCACCGGCGCGACCACCCCGAAGGTGGAAGCCTTTGGCATCCCTGGTAAAACCTGGATTCATTGCCAGAACCCCTTTATAATCATCAACGGGTAACGATTCAATCTGTTCGGCATTGAGGAAATGGGAGGAATAGGTGATATCTTTCTGGATCAGGGGCTTATTTGCGTAAATCGTTATTTCTTCCCCCTCCAGTGCCTCCGGCGATAATACAATATCAATACGGGTGGTGAGTCCATGTGTAACTTCAATATTTTGGATAATGGCGTTGGAGTAGCCTATCATATTGGCTTTCATCTCGTAAATACCGGCCGGGAGATTTATGATGATATAATCTCCATTGATATCTGCCGCGGCTCCATATCGTGTACCTGTTAGCATAACGTTGGAGCCAACCAGTGCTTCATCTGTCTCTAAGGCTATAATCCGACCCATTATTTTGCCAGATTGTTGTGCAAATGCACCTCCAAGAGAAATCAATAACAAAATCAGGCTATATCGGAAAAGCAACAGAAACATCTGGCTAAAGGTGGGCGTTTTTATGGACTTGTGGGAAGACATGAATTGCTATTATCCTTGATCCTTAGCCAATCGGCTTGTGTTGAACAGAACGATAAGGTAGTATAATCCCATGAGCAGCAAACCGGCGATGATCCCATAGGCAGATGTGAGCCCTGGGTTGATATAATCTGCGGCAGTCAGGATACTGAATTCTCCATAACGGAAAACCACATGGATCGTTACTGAGAGAAGCGAAGCTGCCAGAATCCACCATTTGTTCATGGCCTTTGTGAACATGCCAAACAAAAGCGGTATAAAAGTCGCATTGAAAAGTGTATAGACCCAGGTTTGGGCAAATATTGCGACGGAAAATTCTTTATAGTAGTGTTGGAGCAAGCTCAGGACCAATGTCAATATGGCCAGCCCAATTAGACTGAGTCTTCCTATTTTTAAGGCCAGCTTTAATCGATGGTCACTCGCCGTGTCCGCATGACTTTTTTCAGATAGGACCAGGTAAATATCATTGGCTATGATGGCTGATAGTGCAACCAGGATTCCGTCCAGTGTAGACATTGCTGCCGCCAGAATTGCAATGGAAATGAGCACACCAATAATGGGCGAGAAAGTCTGGACAATATAAACTGAGGCAACCTGGTCGACATTTGCCATAAATTGTGGACCAAATTTTACCCGTGCGAAAAGACCTACGAGGAGCACCAGTGAGAAAACAAAACCCATGAGGACAGCAATGGTAAGATACTTATTTACATCACGGTCATCCTTGACATATACAGATTTGATGATGAAGTGAGGCTGGACGGCTAAGGCAAAACCGACAATGAAATTGGCGATGAATACCTCGAAGAAATTTCTAAAGAAAAGACTCTGAGGATTGATAATCTGGGTTAATACAGGATTCTCCATACTCAGCGAATTCAGCAGCCCTGCCTTGAAATAGGGGAGACCAGAGATGATCAGGACGATAGCTACGCAGAACATGATCCCCCCCTGAATGGTATTTGTATAGGCATGGGCGAAGGTCCCACCAAAACTGGTGTAGGTAAAAACAAACAGGATCACAAATATGAGAGTGACCTCAAAATGATAAACAGGGAGGATATTGTTGATCCCCAATGTGAAATCGATGAGCATTGCCGAACCATAGGAGATGAGCACCACCATGGAGATAAGGAGCAGATTGACAAAAGCAAAGAAAATGCCGAAACGCTGATCCTGATAGCGCTCGCCGATCCACTGGGGCACGGTCAATGCCTGAGACCGCCAGCCAACTTTTCGAAAACCTTTTGACAGGATAATGATACCGGAGAACAATCCCAACCCGGCGGCTATACCGTAGCCCATGATGGCTGAAATACCGAAAGCATATACGATGCCCGGATTAATTATAAAGGTGGC
>JABMPR010000250.1 GCA_013202895.1 bacterium
GTATGACAATGAATGGGGTTATTCCAACCGTGTCGTTGATCTGATTAACCTGCTCAAGGAATTCAATTAGACTTCATTCGCTGGAGTGTTTAGGGAGCCGGCTGAGTGTACTCAGTTGGCTCCTATATTAAAATTTATGTGAAATCAGGTGGCATGTTGCACCAATGGGAATCAGTTTTTGATGAAAAAAGTTCAATTCATTTTTGGTATTCATAACCATCAACCGGTAGGTAATTTTGATGATGTTTTTCAGCATGCCTGCGATCGATCCTATTTACCATTTCTTAAGGTCCTGGATAAATTTCCCAATATCAGTATGGCATTTCATTTCAGTGGATCCCTCATTGAGTGGATAGAAGTCCATCGTCCGGAAGTTCTGGCACTATTAAAAAAACTTGTAATGCGAGGAAATATTGAGGTCCTGGGTGCCGGATTTTATGAACCCATCCTGGCCATGATTCCCGAAGCGGATCAAATTGGACAAATTCAAAAGATGAATGATTGGGCCAAGGATCGGCTTGACTATGATATCAAGGGAAATTGGGTAACTGAACGGGTGTGGGAACCACACTTGACCCTGGGTCTCAGAAAAGCAAATATCGACTATATTGTTCTTGATGATTATCATTTTCTTACCTCCGGCGTGGACCCACAAAAGTTAAGTGGTTATTACTTCACTGAGCAGGAAGGTGAAGTGCTCAGCGTCTTTCCCATCAGTCAGAGATTACGCTATGCCATGCCTTTTGAAGATCCTCAAATGACAATTGACATTTTACGAGAGTACGCCAATGAAGGTGGAGAAGATGTGATTGTCATGGCTGATGATGGTGAAAAGTTCGGTATTTGGCCTGGTACCTGGGAAACCGTCCATGAGCAGAAATGGTTGGAAAGGTTTTTCAGCCTCCTGGAAGCGAATTCTGAATGGCTGACCACCACCACTTTTAAAAAATATCACTCCGCTCATGCCCCCAGAGGGCTGGTTTATCTACCCACTTCCTCCTATTTTGAGATGTCCCAGTGGACCTTGTCAACTGATTTAGGTCAAAAGATGGATCATCTGATTCATGATCTAGAAGATCAGGGCCAGGCTGAAAATAGTCGCCCGTTTATCAAGGGTGGAATGTGGCGAAATTTCCTGACGAAATATCCTGAATCCAACTGGCTACAGAAACGTGTTCAATTTCTTTCATTGAGTGTGAATAATACCGGTTGGAATGGGCAAGCCCCAGCGCAACTTCAGGATGACATCTTCCGTGCTCAATGCAATTGTGGCTATTGGCATGGTGTATTTGGGGGTCTATACCTGCCTCATCTTCGACATGCGCTTTATGAGAACCTGCTTAAAGCCGAAGAAACCTTTTTAAATGCTGGGGGGACCTTCCCCGGTCTGGTTGACCTGGATATGGATGGATTTATGGAGTATCGGCTTCGCTCAGAAATGATCCAGCTGTTTGTTTCTTCTGAAAAAGGGCAGATTCGCGAGATTGATTGGTTACCAGCGCATTTCAACATTACCAATTACTTACAGCGCTACTCTGAAAGCTATCATGAAAAACTAGCCTCAGCCAGTTCGGAGAGCTCTACCAATGGATCTATTCACGATGTCGTGCTTACCAAAGAAGAGGGGTTACAGGACAAATTGTTTGTTGATCAGTATCCCAGACACACGCTTGTGGATCATATATTTAACTCCGAACAGAATCAGGATGCCTATTATCGTGGATCACTGGCTGATATCCTGCACTTGAAATCAAGCACAGTAGAGCAGGCAGAGGCCGGGGTCGCTATTACAAGCAGTGCCACAGTAAATGATGCAATTATGAGCATTAGCAAAAGCCTCGAGCTTCATCACAATCAGCTTTTCATTAAGATTCGAGTTCACAATCAAGGTACTGAGGCACTCGAACAAAAGTACGGTCTGGAATTTAATTTTGGTCTTTTAGGTGGGAATAGTCCTGATCGGTATTATATGGTGGATGATCAACATGGGGGAAACCTGCACGCTCATGGTGATGATCCACATGTTTTGAGTGTGTCCCTTATTAATGAATGGGATAAATTCCAGGTGAATTTAAAATTTTCAAGAGCCTGTCAATTGTGGCGGGCTCCCATTGAGACGATTTCGATGTCAGAAGCCGGTTTTGAGAGGGTTTACCAGGCCTCCTCGCTTTTACCACATTGGGAACTCAATTTAAAGCCGGGAGAGATCTTTGAAACGGATCTGGTTCTGAGTATAGATCAAATTTAATAAAAAATAGATTGGTGCCTCTGGTCAGTTATTGCGCGGAACCCGAGGAGAAACAATCTCGGAGATGAGATCGCCGCGGTCATATTACCTCGCAGTATATGGTGGTTTCAATTTTGAAGACTAACAATGCTTATACAGGAATAGAAAACTTGAAATTTCATATAAATAAAAGCACTAGAAATATACGAGGAATAAATGTCTAATAATCAACCCACTGTGGCTTATTTCAGTGCTGAAATAGGGATATCACCCAGCATCCATACTTATAGTGGAGGTTTGGGAATATTGGCAGGCGATCATATAAAAGCTGCCGCAGATTTGAATGTTAATATGGTAGCTGTGACCCTGATGTATAAAGAGGGCTATTTCAAACAACGGATGGACCAAGATGGCAATCAGTCTGAAGTCTATCCCCGTTTTGAACCTGATCCACTGCTGACCAAGATAGATGGAACGGTGACTCTACCTCTGAGGGGTCGAGATGTCCACGTCCAGGTCTGGAAGTATTCCTTTGAGGGCATCCATGGCAAAATAATTGACACACTGCTTCTCGACACCGATGTAGAAGAAAATCATGAAGATGATCGGAAGATTACACTTCGATTATACTCTGGCGGAAAAGATCACCGCATCCTGCAGGAAGCCGTACTGGGCTTCGGTGGAATCAGAGCGTTGAGAAAATTAGGCTATAGAGATTTCAGTACTTACCATATGAATGAAGGACACTGCTCTTTTCTAACCTTGGAATTGTTGCAGGAGTTTAAAGGCGATGAGGATGAAGTTCGCAAGCGTTGTCATTTTACTACCCACACACCCGTATCGTCAGGACATGATCATTTTGCCGTGGATCGGGTCGACAAGCTGATAGGTGAGCTACTACCAGGCGATCTTAAACTACCGTCAATGGTCCTGAATAGTCGGGTACATATGACCGAACTGGGACTTTATTTCAGTCGCAGCGCCAATGGCGTCTCGGAGCTACATGGAGCTGTTGCACGCGAACAATTTCCAAAATTCAACATTGGTCATGTAACAAATGGTGTTTTTCATCGTTACTGGGTCGGGAAAATATTCAGAGAGGTTTTCGACCGCAATCTACCAGGATGGCGGGAGAACCCTGAACGTCTGCTTGAAATAGATTCAGTGTCAGACGATGAGCTGCTCTTTGCCCGTCGTAGCCAGAAGAGATTCCTGTTGGACTATGCCAACTCTCAGACACAAAGAGCCCTCGCTTTCAAAACATTAACAATCGGATTTGCTCGGCGGGCAGCAGAGTATAAGCGCGCCCGGCTCATCTTTCATGATAAGGAGCGCCTGATTCGTCTTGCGAAAGGCAACAAGATTCAATTCATATTTGCCGGGAAAGCACATCCCAGAGATGATCATGGGAAAGAGATTTTGAAGGACATAGTGGTGCAGGCAAAGGAGCTCCTGGGCGATGTGAAGATTGTATTCCTTGAGAATTACAACATGTGGCTGGGAAATTTGATCACGGCGGGTGTTGATGTCTGGTTAAATACTCCATTGCGACCCAATGAAGCATCTGGCACATCAGGTATGAAGGCCACCTTAAATGGAGTCCCAAATCTGTCCATTCTGGATGGCTGGTGGGCGGAAGGTTGTAAAGATGGCGTCAATGGCTGGGCAATTGGAGATCCAGACGAATCAAATGATGCTGCTGATGCGGATCATCTATATAGCCTTCTAGAAAATAAGGTCATCCCTACCTACTATAATGATCAAAAGAAATGGTTAAGTTTAGTTCGTGAAGCGATTAAAACCGGTGTGCAGTTTACCGGTACTCGCATGGTTAGGGATTATATCAAAACCTACTATAAATAAAGCCTTTATCATATCCGAAAAGTAAAAAAAAGGCTGGTCGCTGACCAGCCTTTTAGTATAGATAGTTTCTCGTTTTAGCTTTTGTGACGCTTTTCCATCTTCTCTAAAAAACCAAGCAATTTTTCTCGTTGCTCATCGGTCAGGGTAGCATGGAAATCAGCATACTTGGTTAAAATGCTCTGGCGGAATTGACGCAATTCCAATTCAAAATCATCGAAATGTTCGTTCAATTGGCTAAGATTGATTTCTGATTTTGACAGATTCTCTTTTAGAGGAGTACTGAAATCTGCATGTTGCAATTTCATTTTTGATTTAAAGCTCTCCATGTCATCAAGAACATCCTGTAACTTTGTCTGTTGTTCTGCATTAAGATCAAGTTGTTTGACTGATTTCTGCATGATATGATCTGTGCTGCGATTATGGTGTCGGTCGCGGTGTGAATTACAGGAGACTAATCCCAGACTGGTGACCAAAATCAAGAGGGTTAACCCAGTACGCTTGTTTATTGATATTTTTTTCATTTCTATTCCTTTTATTGCTATTTTTTGATTTGTTATTTTTGTTCTATTTTCCTGATTAAACAGTTCCAACTATTCCTGATCCCTCTTTTCGTCAGCTTCATTGTGAACATGGGTATGAATGTGACCATGTTCTTGATCCATACGCTCCCGAAGATGCTCCTTCCAGTGACTGTGATTTGAGCAGTGATGTCCGTGGTGACGTTTTCCTGGACCGCCAGACAAAAGAATCTTGGATAGAACCAGGAGTCCTATGGCTTGCAGATAGCTAATGCTTGGGCCATTGAAGATTGTTGGAATAAGCCAGTTCCAGAGGAGCATAGTGATACTAGCAATGGCAAAAATGGCGAAGACGACTAAAAATCCCATTCCGATTATTTTAGCAGGTTTTTTCTTAAACATAATTAATTCCTTTCTATTTGTGATATAGATCTTTGAGTTTTTCACGCAGAGCCAATACTGCATAGCGTTTCCTCGAAAGCAGCGTATTCTGAGTTTCACCAGTCAATTCAGCGATCTCTTTAAAACTGTAGCCCTCGATTTCGTGCCAGATAAATACCTCACGCTGAGATTCTGGTAAGCTTTCTATGGCTGACTCCAGGCGAGATTCCAGATATTGGTTATCAAAATTTCGCTCTGGCATTTCCGAATGATCGAGTAATAGATTCTGTAATAAATATGCGCCTTCGCCAGCGCTGTCCATTACGGAAGTCTGACTTCCCTCTATTGTCCTGGATCGTTTGCGGTAGAAATCGCTAACACGGTGTTTTGCAGCCTGGTATAGCCAGGCGGATGAGGACTCCAGTGATTTGATCTGATCAAATCCCGCTGTGAATTGGTAAAGAACATCTTGGACGATATCCTCGGCGTCTTCATAGCGGGGGACCAGTGATCGTACCGATTCCAGAAGCCAGTCTCTGGCTTCAGATACAATTTGTCCCAGGATGTTGCTACGCTCGTTCATAGTTAGGTTTGTCGATATGGTGTTGGCATCTTGCATCTCACCTATATAGACGCCGAAAAATTAATAATATTGTATACTTTTTTTTGATGTGGCAAAAAAAAGGCGTCGAAAAATTCGCCGCCTAAAATGTAAACCTGTATTTGGTTCATTCGTATGCAATTCAAAGATTAGAATTCTAAGATGATACCTCCTACCGGGAAGGTTTTAAACTGCAGGGCAATGTCTTTTGAGCCATCCTCATTGTATACGTAATCCCAGGGATTGTCTCTATTGAACACATTCATGATATCCCAGAAGGCGACCATGTTCATTTTCTCAAAATAGAAACGCTGTAGCACCATGATGTCGAATCGGAGATATTCATCCATCCGTTCTGTATTCCAGTCATTGGATGCATAAGTATACCATTTGCGGACATTGTGATTGTAGGTTTTTGGGGTGTAAGGTTTTCCACCAGAATACCGTAAACGGAAACTGATTTCAAATTCATCAGATGGTGCCAGGGGTAGCCATGAGGTCAAGCTGGCAAAAAGGGTTTTTTTGTATTTGTTATACCACTCATAATCCATATAGCGGATTTTGTAGCCGCCAATGAGACTAACTACATCACGGTAATCATAATCCCAGGGGTAATAAGTTGTTTTAAGCTTCCTGGGATCGACTCCTTCCGAAATGGAATGGGAGTAAGAGAAGGTCCCATACCAGTTGTGGGAGAATTTCTTCTGGAGGAAGAGCTCAAATCCCTTTGAACGTCCAGACCCTAGATTAACAAAGTCGCCTGAACTGTCAGCACCACTGACGGGACTGGTGAGGACCTCCTGAATGGGCATATCTTCAAAAAGTTTATTATATATTTCAAAAGTAAAGCGGACGTCCTCACGGGGGAGGTACTCTAGTCCAACTGCAACCTGATCAGCATGATAGAAATTAAGATCCTTTGTGTCCTCTCCACCATTTATGAGCATAGCATAAAAGGGAGCCTGATAATAGCGTCCCGCTGCAATATTGGCTTTGATTTTTTGAGCCAGTTGGTATGACAGATTTATGCGGGGAGAAATATTTGACTTATCAATGTAGGCATTATACTCGAAACGAGCCCCCAGGGTAACTTCTGCTTTTTGGGTCGGTCGGTAGCGCACCTGACCATGTATGCCAAAACTGTTAAATATCTCCTTGTATGTGGTATCAGAAGCCTCGTAGACATCCAGTGTATCATAGGGTCTGATGACTGCAGTTGTATCCCCATAGAATTGGGAATAGAAAACATCCCGGGAAACTGGGAGAGCTGGTGACAAGGAATCTGCGGCATAGCCATAAAGGATCAATTCATCTTCGAAAGACAGCAAATCCCAGGTATTTGGCGCAGTTTTCAGCTTTACACCAAAACTGGTTTCCAGGTGTTTGTTCAATTTGTAGACCAAATCGGCCTTCAGGATGGACTCCTGCTCAACATTTACGCCTTTGTAAAAGGTGTCATGCTCACCTGCTTCAGTTACATGGTAGGCATCCACATCAATCACTACATAATTTTGTGCCAGGGATGCCAGTATATAACCTTTGGTGGAGAAGAGGTTTTTATAGGTGAGCCCCAGGGTGTGCTGCTGGCTCTTGTAGGCAACATTATCTGCCCCTCGAGTCTGGGGATTATCTTCACCTACAATATCGATTCCATCGATGCCACCGAGGTAATTGAGGGCTAGTTTTTCCTTGGGGCTTAGATTATGACTAACTTTTCCCTGAAAAGTCCAGTACTTTGGTACAGCCATTAGACCGGTTTTCTGGATTATCAAATCTAGAAAGGAACGTTTTACCGAAGCCAGATAGCTTGTGCCAGTGCCCAAGGGACCTTCAAGAGTGGCGCCGAATCCAGACATATCGAAATTGAAGGCGGATTCATGATTTTTATGATTGCCTTCACGAACAGTAACATCCATTACCGATGAAAGCTTATCCCCATATCGGGCTGGAAATGATCCGGCAAAAAAATCAATTTTCTCAATAAATTCGGTGTTCACCATCGTAATTGGACCCCCACCAGCACCTTGCTGAGGATAATGGACGGGATAGGGGATATCCAGATGATCCATGACAAACAGGTTCTCACCGGGAGCACCGCCACGAACAATAATTTCGTTTGATTGATCAGCACCGGAAACAACAGAGGGTAGGGATTGCATCATGCTCATGATATCATAAGCGCCTACTGGATCAGAACGAATTTCCTCGATATCTACACTACGGACACTGGTGGCTCCGTCTTTCACGCGCTCAAAGTAACCGGCTGTGACGACTATATCATTCCCTGTCAGAATAGTGGGCTCCAGGGAAATGTTGGTTATGGTAGATCGGCTTGCTACTGCGTGAACGTTACCACGGGCCTGACCTTTATATCCTATCATATCAACGCGGATGGAGTAACTCCCTACGGGGACATTGAGAATTTCAAAATGCCCTTCTCCATTTGTGGCTGCACCCAAGTTTGTTCTATCCAGGATTACATTGGCTCCTATCAAGGGTTGTTTTGTATCCCGGTCGATGATAGTGCCCTCGAGAAGCCCGGTGGGAGTATTTGCATATACCGTGTAGCTGAGCAGGTAGAGCAAGATTATAAATAGCATAGATCTTTTCATTGTTTTAACCCTCAATCTCTTTCGATGGGAGCATATGCTCCAGGTATAGTATATAGGTATTAAAGGCATCAATGCCTTTTTTGGTCAGTTTGTAAATACTAACAGGTTTCCGATCAATAAACGACTTATCCACATTCAGATAATCGGCTTCTTCCAGCTTACGTAAGTGTACGCTGAGATTTCCATCGGTGGCCCCAACTGTCGTCTTGATCAAGGAGAAGCTTGCGGGACCCATAGTGGTCAGGGCAGCCATGACAGCCAATCTGATTCTGGAGTGAATCAGGTCGTCGATTTGTTGATAATCAAACTCGTTCATGTCTAATCCTCAGAGAGTTGGGCTTTCCATTGATGGTTGAAAATGAACCCGGGGACGATCTGGAGACCGATCATCATTGCGGCTGCCAGAATTCCCGCAGCAGGTCCGCTAATAAAGTACAGGATTACCGATCCCAGCCACCAACCAAAGCCCAGATTTCTAACCCAGGCTTTGCCTGTGATGATGCCTTGCAGGTAGTAGGCGGTGCCCAGGGCAGTATACAGAACTGCTGTCAAGTGTTCCAAATCGATGGTACCTGATGCTGCACCCACGAATCCAAGGATGGTCATCGAAATGAGTACGGCTGTCCAGATCGCTTCAATAATTTTTTTTGTCATGGGATTGCCGATGGCATATTTCTCGGCTTTTTTGTGGAGTGTTATCATATAAATCCAGCCCAGACCCACAAAAATGAGATACATCCACCCGATGAATTGTTGAAGATTGAATGCCTGAAAAATGTGCGAACTCAGACCTGCCAGAAGAATGAGGATGCCCCAGACGATGAAACCATCGCCATTATCGGCAAGCACCTTTTGACTATCGTCCATAATTGATCGAATAAAAGCCAATTGTTCTTTCGCATCCTTTTGGTCATGTTCAGTCGTCATGTTTTTCTCATCCTTTTGTTGAATATCAAAGTACTTTAAAAACCAAAGTAAGCTAATTTGTAAAAAAGTGCTTGCAAGAACTCTTTTACACATTTTCGAATAAATTTTAAAAAATCTCTTGCGATGATCTCAGCCCACGCTCAGGTTACATGAAAAGAGGAGTTGGAGTGTTTCAAGCGGATCTGCTTAAAGGTAAAACAATATTTATTACTGGTGGAGGAACCGGATTGGGTAAATCCATGGCAAAGCGCTTCCTGGAATTGCAAGCTCAGGTGATTATTGCCAGCCGAAAAATTGAGCGATTGGAGGCAACTGTTGGGGAACTCCAAGCTGAAACAGGAGGTCAGATTTTAGCTCTTGCTCTGGATGTTCGGGATTACCAGGCGGTAGAATCTGCTCTGGATTCAGCCCTGAATTCATTCGGTAGGGTCGACATTTTGATTAACAATGCCGCTGGAAATTTTGTGAGTCCAACTGAAGCCCTCAGCCCGAAAGCTTTTGATGTCATTGTGGACATCGTGCTCCGGGGATCTTACAACACCACCCTCGCATTTGGCAAACACTGGATTCACCAGAAACAGACTGCCAGAGTATTAAATATCGTTACAACTTACGCCTCAACTGGTTCGGGATTTGTAGTCCCCTCAGCTATCGCTAAATCTGGTGTTCAGACCTTAACACGTAGTTTAGCAGTGGAATGGGCAAAATATGGGATTACCATGAACGCCATTGCACCAGGACCCTTCCCCACACAGGGTGCCTGGGATCGACTTTTACCCCCTGGTCTGGAAAAACAATTTATCGAGCGTATCCCCCTGAAGCGAGTTGGAGACCATCTTGAACTAGCCAATCTGGCAGCCTATCTGGTGTCAGATCAATCGGAGTATATCAATGGAGAAATCATTACAATTGATGGAGGGGAATGGCTAAAAGGTGCTGGTGAATTCAATTTTCTGGATGCGCTTACTCAAGAGGAGTGGCTCGCCATGGAACAACAGGTTCGCAAAGCGAATAGGAAATAGGATCTCCATTTGAAAGCTGGTAAAAAGGCTTAAAGACTGATTCTCAGGCACTGGACTCGCTGATGTTTATCCAGATTGGTGAGGAAATATAAACACCTGGCCAGCGCGAACCTTCACTGGTCAGTTCAATTCTCAGGTAGCTATTTGTTATTGGAGTAAATGGAATGTGTCGTTCGAATTCATTATTCAGATCTTCCTCCCTGTATAAAATACTTTCTTGAATACCATTAAGCTCCCCCAGGTACAAAGTAACATCCATCTGAGATCCAAATTCGATTGTGGATACTCCCGTGATATGAATATCCATCTCCTGCTGAGAATCAATTAGCAAGGTGTCTCCAATACCAAACCGCTGTTCGCTAACTGTGACAACAAGATCACCCACGGGACCCGTTGATAATGCGGTTCGCCCTAATTTCATAGCTTCAATCAGGTCATTCATTTTATTGGAATTGCATCGCAGAAGTGTACGCGCCTGGGCAAAGATTTGATCCTCATGGATACCCAAGGACCATGCAGGCATCTTTACATGCCAGTTCCGATTGAAATTTCCGTGACCGTCGCTACCACCATAGGCACTTAATTGAAATCCTTTGAGAAGGCTTTCAATCCACAGTGTCCTCGAATTCTGAAAATTAGAAGAAGCCGGTGTCCCGCAGAGAATTTGCACCCCATCTAAGCCAGGATTTTCATGATCTTTTGTCTCCCAGAAACCACGATTTAGCAGTAATCGTTGCAACCATGGAAATTTATAGGCAGAGTGGGCACCCACAGAAACGGTATTATGTGAGCGCTTTGCAAGAACCTCAGCAATACTATATTGAGAATGCAAATTTGGCCAGTCTTCACCACTATCACCGCTACCTGGAAAAAATTGGTCATCATTAAAATGGAGCAAGTGTACAATTGCTCCCCGGGCATTTGCCACGCTGATCTCTTCACCTGGAACAATGGTGGGGGCATCAGAGTTGTTCATTTCCAGTATGCGATGCCGACTTGCATGCCATTTTTTCAACTCCGGATCATTTTTTGTATAATCGTCCGGCTGATCATCAAGATCATATGAGTGATCAGTTGCAGTGATGAAATCCAGGCCAAACAATTGAGCCGCTTTCCTGGTCTGCTCTAAACTAGCTCCAAATTCTACCTGATCGTTGGTCAGTGAACTGTGTAAGTGTGTATCACCTGAGAGCCAACCGGGTAGAACTGGTAACATTTCATCAGCAATGGTGATTCTTAGCGGTAATTTTGCAATTTGGTCATAGTTGTCAATCTCAAGCCTAAGTATCTTACCACCTACCTCGTAGTTAAGACTAGGGCTGACTAGAACCTCACCATAGGGGAGGGTGCAGTCCGTAAGGGAAAACTCAAGTTGTGTCTGTGAATCATTGATGGTTCGGTCCAGTTCCCAGTGTTCACTACAAATCAGTTTGCCCTGCTGATGGACTGTGATGTCCACATTTATAAGAAGGACAGGATGCAGATGGGCATCTTTGATAACCAGAAAAATTGTGGGTGTTTGGCCAGGCTCCAATCGCCAGGGAGTATCAAAAATCAGTTCCGGTTCTGCTTTAAAAAATCTGCTAAGGGGAATCCAGAATTTGAAATGAGATTCTGCATACAGGCCGATGAATGGTAAAAAAGAGTGCGGCGAAATCGGGTGGCTTGGAATTAAATCAAAAGGAAAATTCATAAGCATCCAATATGTGATCTGGAAATGTTAGACAGGAGGAAAAAATCAAGCACCAGCGAGGAAGTTTGCTTGCACCTTCCCACGGCACACCAATTTCATTAAATTGCTCGTCATTGGTTTGACTGGGTCTTTCCTTGCAGACTTGTGGAGGGGACGTGGTTGGAGTTTTGCACATCTGGAGGGAGGCGCAGCTTCAAATTTTACTGACAGCGGATTATTGTCTCTCGACTTTCGACCTTCGACCCTGAGGGATAAAAAGTTTGCCATGATTTCAAGCCCCGGTTAACTTCGCGCCACTTAATAAGGAAAGTTGAATAGCAATTATGGGCAGTACATCCGATATAAGAAACAATTTGGTTATTGAGTTTAATGGTGGTCTCTACAAAGTGGTTGAATTTCTTCATGTTAA
>JABMPR010000251.1 GCA_013202895.1 bacterium
ATGTATAGAGAAGCTCAGAAGATTTTTACCAGCTATCGTTATAAGGTAGATTTTGCTAATTTTCAGATGAAGACCTACTCAGAGGATGGACAAACTATCCTTCAGCTGTTAGTGATATTGAAGTCCGGTCGAAATCGCTTTGATGAAGCGCTATTGGTTGGATATGCAGCCAGTGGTGCCGCTATTCTAAAAACCAATGCTCCCGTCGATCGAGTTAGCGTGGTTGTGAAAGTTCAGTACAAAGATGAAGTCTCTATTGCCGCTACAGCCGATGCTTCCGATGTCCTAAAACTTTACCAGGAGCAGATGGATGTTTCAGCCTTCATGGGGCGATTGACCTGGTATTAATTTGTTCTGCGTATTTTGTTTGAGTTTTTAAGCGAGGATTGGATTCCTCGCTTTTGCATGGTGCAGGAATTGAGGAAAAAATGAGTCTTCCATCCACAAAAATTTCAGCGGCCCTTAGCACCCTATTATTTCTGGTGATCTCTAATTGCGCTGGACTATTAGGTCCCGATCTTAAACCAGGAATCACTCTAACAGAAGCCGGTGACCATAGTGGAGCTTTGAAACACTATGAGAGTATCATCGAATCTGGAAAAGCGAATGCAGAAATTTACCGTTTGGCTTACGAGAGTGCCTTTCTGGCAGGGAAGCGTGTAACAGCTGGCAAATATTATGATGAGGCTTTCAAAGCAGGATTTGACATTGACTCCCTAAAGACTCTTGCGGTAGATCTTTGGTATGGCCGTGCCCTAAAGCTAATGGGCATGAGTGATTGGAAGGAAGCAATTAAAGCAGCTAGTCAAATTGGGCATTTCAGCCCCGATTCTGATGAGGATAAGTTTTGTAGGTATATTCTGGCAGGCAGAAAAAAGTTTGATCGCGGAGCTCACAAAGGACTTTGGGATGCCATCAATGACTATAGCAAGGCGGCAAACTGTAATACATCCTCCGGATTACCTTACTTTTTAATGGGACAGGCAAGATACAAAAATAATCGAACCGATTATGATTCAGCCCTTGAAGACTATTATCAATCCCTAGAAATAGAACCTGAAGGCTTTTTCTCTGAGCAGGCTCGCGCCGATATCAAGAAAATCGAGGCAGTTAAGAAAAAGATGAATGCTTTCTGGGGGAAGTAGAGTGATTTGAATGTTTCACACAAATCGCCTGACCGTCTAATGTGGGCAAACTATTTCTCTTTTAATGATTGACGCTAATCTGCACTATAGCAAACCCTCCACCAGCGTGATTAGGATTTTTAACTAGTTCGTATTAACCTGATTTATGACCAGTATCGATATCTGTATTCGCTTCTAACATCTATGGTTCATGCGGCGAATTTACGAATTTGCCTATGATACCTAGCTCGATTTTCTCTTAAAGATTCTGGCCTTTTCAAATCGGTTTTCAGTACCCTCGAGCATGCGTTTTATATTTGAACGATGAGTAAAAATAATAAACACGGGAATAAGTAATGCAAACACTCTCAAGGTCAAGGATATCTGTGCATCTGGATTAATCCCTTCAATAATGAACAGGACAACAGGTAAGGTGGTTGCTGCGAGCATACTACTCAGAGATACAATACCTGTTGTCATCAGTGTTAGGATGAATACGAGGAGACAAACCGGCAGCGCCATAGGATAGAGGGCGATTAACATGCCTGCTGCCGTTCCAACACCTTTTCCACCTTTAAAACCTGCAAAAACTGTATATGTATGTCCCAGCACTGCTGCAAACCCAGCAATAATCATCAATGCATCAGGATTTCCAGAAAATAACATGTTTTCGAAATGAAGTTGACCAGCGATATAGGCCGGTAACCACCCTTTAAATACATCAACCAGGGTAACAAATAATGCTGGCTTCCATCCAAAGGTGCGAAAAACATTTGTTGCTCCAGCGTTCCCAGAACCATGTTCCCGGATATCAGTACTATATTTAAGACGGGATACAATAATGCTCGTGGGAGTTGATCCGACGATATACGCGATAAGAATGAGGATAATGAGTTCAAACATGGTGTATTCCTTTAATTAGTGGTATTGAAGTGCAATTCCGACTGCCCCGACCCCGGCATGCACACCCAGAGCTGGACAAAAATCTGTAACAAAAATATTTGCCTCAGGGAAATAATTGGTAAATGCTTCTCGGTACCCCTCAGCGATTTCCGGATTCAATCCATGCACGATCCCGATGCGCTTGACTCTGCGCGTTTTTGCTTTTTTGAGGACAAATTTCTCAAATTTACCAAAAAGATTTCGTCGACCTAAAGTCACGCCACAGGGCTTTAAATAGCCCTCTCTATTAATGGTTAAAACAAGATTTAAACGCAGGAAATCGATCAAACGTTTTTTATTGAGACTAAGCCGTCCACCTTTCAAAACTGCATCCAAAGTTTTTAAGCCAATAAATATTTGAGTGTCCTTAATCGATTGATTCGCCTTCTTGATAATCTCGGGCATATCATCTCCAGAGTCGATGGCCTCTGCAATATTTAAGGCAATTATACCCGTTCCAGCTGATACCGAAAGTGACTCCAGCAAAATCTTCTCATCCCTAAACTTGACCTTTTCCAAAGCCGCAGCTGCATTTTGCAATGTACCACTTACTGCCTTTGGGAGATGTAGGGAGATGACCGACTCATAGTGAGAGGATAAAAATTGATACATCCTGCGAAAGTCAGCCGGTGGAGGTTGGGATGATTGAGGATGAACATTGGATTCGGAAAGTCGGAGGTAAAATTCCTCATTTGTTATTGTGACTCGATCTATGTATTGGTCCTTTCCAAAATTCAATCTCACCGGAACCACATGCATGTGATGCTTCTCCAGTATTTCGGATGGAAGATCGCAAGTGGAGTCTACCACGAGGGCCACGCGTTGCTCGGATCGAGTACTTTTATGCTGCTCGCGCATGTCATCAACTTTTTGCTGCTGGACTTCTCCAAACTTTTCTAGTTTAGCGAATAGTTGACCGGGATCAGCCGAATGGATATGAATCTTTGCCCGGTGCTTGGATCCGGCAATGACAATACTATCACCAAGAGGATGTATGGCTTTGTTGATTTCATTGCGATCTATATCCTCAGCAACCAGAATGCATTCTGTGCAATAGGGAAATTGTAAATTATCCAGCGATTGCTCACCAATATCAAGCGCTACTGTTGAAAATCCTGATTCAATATCGGGCAGACGACGTATGTCTCCAGTATCCATATAAGTCATCATACCCTGAAGGATATTCAGGAAACCCAGACCCGCAGCATCAACGACGCCTGCATCTTTAAGAACTTGTAATTGCTCTGGAGTATGTTCTACGGCAACCTGAGCTGCTACCATTGATGTTTTCCAGATGTGTTGAAAGTCTGCGCTGGTCTCTGATGCTTGAATTAAACTATCACTCCAGGCTCGAAGAACGGAAAGTATGGTTCCCTCAACTGGCTCCATAAGCGCAGTATAGGCTTCATCTACTGCAATTTTGGAGGCTGCGGCAAATTGGGTTGTATTAACCTCGGTGTATGCTTCTAAACCATGGTCTAATCCCTGAAAAAATTGGGCCAATATGACCCCTGAATTACCTCGTGCATTGTCTAGCGCAGCATCAGCCACCTGATGACTCAGTTCATTTAGTGCTGCGCTCTGTAAAGGTTGGATATTCTCAATAATACCCATTAAGGTAAAAGCCATATTTGTACCCGTGTCTCCATCTGGAACAGGAAAGACATTTATCTTATTAAGGTACTCCTGCTCATCAAGCAGGCGCTGGATGCCAGCATATAGTACACGAAAGAGTCGAATTCCATCCAGATAGGCTATTTTCATGTTGACCTCTATGCTCTGACCGATGAAATATCTCGGTTACGGATTACAAATAAATTTAATAAGGTCCCAATATAGGATGAGATCTGCAATTCCGGAAAAAAATTCAAAAACTACACCTAAAGCAAGCGCAACTCTCAAATAGTGTTTGGGAATCGCTTGGGTGATATTCATATTCACAGGTTCATTGACTGAATGTGCGAGGTTTTATGCATGAGCTGTACATGTGAAGTACAGGTTTAAAACCCTAATCGCTGTTATAGCAATATTTTGCGTGACAGCATCATAATTGAGATAGAAAATCACAGGAGGATTCATGTCTCTAACTATTACTGATGAATGTATTAACTGCGGTGCCTGCGAACCAGAATGTCCAAATGACGCCATCTATGAAGGTGATGAGATTTATGAAATAAACCCTGAGCTCTGTACTGAGTGTAAAGGTCATTTCGATGAATCACAATGCGTTGAGGTTTGTCCAGTAGATTGTATCCCACTTGGGGTCGAAGAAACTGAAGAAGTCCTTATGGCTCGCTACGCAAAATTGACTGGTTGATTTCAAGTTCTAGGCAAAAATAGTATCGGTTATTTGATTTAAAAAGGTCTCCCATTTGGGGGACCTTTTTTTAGTTCCTCCTACAATCTAAAGTGTCCCTGGCAACTCATGGACAACGGTTATGGGCTCGGTGATTATCCACTGAAATTCAGAACTTGCGCTATCATTTTCACTGCATCTGCAGAATTGAAAACTATATTAGCAGGCTATGAAAGTTACAGGAAGTACTACGAGATGAATGAAGATAAATTAAAGACCCTTTTACAAGGGGTAACATATCCAGGTTTTAGCAAAGATATTGTGGCATTCGGCCTTATTCAAAACGTAAAAGAGTCAGATAATGGTGTAGAGCTGGGCGTAAAATTCTCCAGTGAAAAAGAAGAAGTCCGCCAGGAGATTCTGACGAATATTGAAAAGGTACTGCGTGACGGTGGCTACGAAAAGGTCAGTATCGAAATTATTCAGACGCATGCCCAGCCTGTGACAAATGCTTCAGAGACGACGGACCAACCTACAATACCCGGTGTTAAGCACACAATTGCTATTGCCAGCGGCAAGGGTGGAGTAGGTAAATCCACGGTCGCTGCAAATTTGGCTGCTGCTCTTCAAAAACAAGGCCATTCAGTTGGTATTCTAGACCTTGATGTATTTGGCCCCAGCTTGCCAATAACTATGGGGGTTCAACAAACCCCAAAAGTTCTGGAAGGCAATAAAATTCTGCCTATCAAACAATATGACATTTCATTAATGTCCCTTGGCTTTTTGCTTTCGGATAGCGCTCCCGTTATCTGGAGGGGAGCAATGGTGGCGAAAATGGTTTCTCAGTTTCTATTTGATGTTGAATGGGGAGCGTTGGACTACCTGATTCTTGATCTTCCACCAGGAACAGGAGATGTACAGTTAACCCTGGTGCAGCGGGTTGCTCTGACAGGGGCAGTGATTGTTACTACTCCTCAGGATTTGGCATTACAAGACGTTGAGCGAGGGGCAAATATGTTCGATAAGGTTGATACCCCAGTCCTGGGTATTATCGAAAACATGTCCTATCATATATGCACAAACTGCGGCCATGAATCCCAAATATTTTCTGCCGGTGGTGGTGCAAAAGAAAGTAAACGCTTGAATGTTCCCCTACTGGCCAAAATCCCTCTGAATGAGGATATCATGATGGCAGGTGAGAAGGGTGAGCCGCTTGTCATTCATTTACCTGAGTCAGAAGCCGCCCGCATATTCCACAGCGTTGCTGAACAAATAGTTGATTTGGTAAACTGATAATCCCATGCCTTCTGAAAATCAAATTCTAAACGCCTTACGCAAGGTTTATGATCCTGAAATACCTGTAAACCTGGTTGATTTGGGATTGATATACGAAATCACGATTGAGGACCAGACAGTTAATATCAAAATGACATTAACCGCAACTGGCTGCCCTATGCATTCAGTAATCACACAAAATGTCAAGCAAACTGTTGATGCTCTGGAAGGAGTCTCTCAGACTGCTGTTGAAATTGTCTGGGAACCGCGCTGGAATCCCGAAATGATCAGTAGTGAAGGCCGCACTGCCCTGGGTATGGAGTAATCAGATTATCGCAAGCATGTCTTCAGAAATCGATCAAATAAAAGCTGAAATCTTATCGAATGGGAATCTCCCGGATCATGTCGCTATTATCATGGATGGTAATGGGCGTTGGGCGAAAGCTAAGAATCGGCCACGAATATTTGGACACAAAGCTGGGGTTAAATCGGTTAGACTTATCACCGAATTGGCTGGCGAATTAGGCCTGAAAACACTAACACTTTATACCTTTTCCAATGAAAATTGGAAACGTCCCAAAGTAGAAGTCTCGGCCTTGATGAATCTACTACTAGAAACGATCAATAAAGAGGTTGATGACCTTCATCGTAACAACGTACGCTTGACTGTAATTGGCGATCTTGATTCCTTGCCTGAGGGGCCACGACAGGGGATGCTGGATGGCATCGAACGCACGGCCAAGAATACAGGCCTGAATTTGAATTTGGCCTTGAATTATGGCAGTCGCCAAGAAATACTAAATGCGGTAAAGGCTATAGCTACTGCCGTAGAAAATGGAGAGCAAAAGGTTGCTGACATAGATGGTAAACTTATCTCACAGCATCTTTATACTTCAGATATTACAGATCCAGATCTTCTGATTCGAACCAGCGGGGAATTTAGATTGAGTAATTTTTTACTCTGGCAACTGGCATACACCGAGATATTTGTAACTCCTGTATTCTGGCCCGCTTTTAAAGAGAAGGACTTTTTGGAAGCGATCATAAATTATCAACAAAGAGAGCGGAGATACGGACAAGTTAGTGAACAAATTCAATCCTAAAACGTTTGTCCTGATATGAAAAAACTTATAATACAAATCACAGGCCTGCTCATTCTTTCCTCTTGGTTGATGGGCCAACAGTCTACCACAGTCAAAATTGCAAGTATTGATGTCATTGGAACCAAAACAGCTACACCAGAGGTGGTCATTTCTACCTCAGGTTTGCGTGTTGGGGTGGATGCAAATCAAGAAAATTTCTCAGATGCGGTTAAACAGCTCTGGAGTTTAGGTCTTTTTTCTGATGTCAAGATTTTTACGGATCGTGAAAGTCCTGAAGGCGTATTCCTGATAATTTCAGTTGAGGAATATCCGCGCCTTGCGTCTGTTCTGTTAGAGGGAAATAAAAAGATCAAAACCGATGAAATTGACGAAGCACTGCAACTGCATCCAGGTCAGGCGCTGACGCCATTTATCGTTTATGAAAGTCAACGAATCATTCAGAACCTGTACTATGAAGATGGGTATCTGCTGGCAGAAATTGAACCCAGTACTTTTGAGGGTGAAAAAGAGAATGCTCGAGGTGTAAAATTTGTAATCACAGAAAACAAGAAAGTGTCCGTGGGGGGCATCCTGTTTACTGGTAATACCCAACTTTCTGATCGCAAATTGAAGAAGAAAATGGAAAAAATCAAGGAGGAGCGTTGGTGGAAATTCTGGGCGGAGACCGAATTTTCTATCGATAATCTTCGTGATGATGAACGCACAATTGAAAACTTTATGCATTCGCTGGGATATCGAGACGCTGAAGTATTGGGGGACAGCATCTATTATTCAGAATCCCTGAAAAAAATGTTCTTCAAAATTGATCTTTATGAAGGTGAAAAATATAAATATGGGGATGTGAGTATCACCGGGAATACCATATTCGAAACGGTTGACATTATCAATGCCATGGGGATTTCAGAAGGCGACCAGTACAATTCTGAAAAACTTATGGAAGCGATTGAGCTGGGGGTTCGTGGTCCCTATATGGATAAGGGTTATCTGTATTGTCAGATCAAGCCCATAGAGATGCCAGTTGCTGCAGACACTATTAATCTTACGCTGCAGATTACCGAAATGAATCCTGTCTCCATCCGACATATCAATATCGTTGGTAACGACAAAACCAAAGAAAATGTGATTCGTAGGGAGCTAAGGATATTTCCTGGCGATCTCTTTAGCAGGGCGGCCTTGATGCGCTCTCAACGTGAAGTGATGATTCTCAATTATTTTGCTAATGTGATACCTGATGTCATACCATATGATGATGACGAGATTGATCTGGTTTTTGAAGTGGAAGAAAAAAATACAGGAACAGCCACAGCCAGTGCCGGCTACAGTGAGCGAGATGGATTTATCGGAACCGTTGGTCTGCAGTTCCCCAATTTTCGAGGGAACGGACAGCAGCTATCCTTTAATTTCCAACGTGCCTACAGCTATGAAGCATTGTCTATAAGCTTTGTTGAACCCTGGTTATTCAATACCCCCAATTTGCTGGGTGTCAGTTTATTTGACCAGGATCGGAGTCAGGGGAGTAGTTCCTCAAATTTTGGTTATTCTTCAAGCTATTCGACACCCTATGATGTGCACACTTCAGGTGGATCAATTACCTTCGGGCGTCGTTTTCAGTGGCCCGACAATTATTTTCGAGGACGCTGGACGTTTCGGGCAGCTGTAGATCGTTATAATCTTGATAAGATTTATTCTCAGGGCATTTTCGATCGTGTAAATCCGGCCCATCTTGAACAGACTGGTGGAATAAGCCTATCTCAAACAATATCTCGTGATTCACGAAATGCTCCAGAATTTCCAACTTCGGGGTCAGTTTTTTCACTAAATTCAGTTTATAGTGGCCATTTACTGGGAGGTAACGAAAGTTTCTTCAAACAAAAAGCCAGTCTCGAATGGTATACTCCCATGTGGAAAGATAAACTGGCAATGCGCAACTATTTCGAGGGTGGGCTCCTGGAACAATTAGAAACCGATTCCACTCATATTATTCCTTATGATGAATACTTCTTTATGGGGGGCGCTGGACTGATCTACGGTAGTGCCTTGCGAGGGTATGCAGAACGATCTGTTGGAACCTTGGAGGGTAATGTTTACTTTGGTGGCATGGCGTCTTTCAAGTATACTTTGGAACTACGCTATCTATTGTCCCCGAATCCTATGATGTATTTGATAGGGTTTGCGGAGGCTGGAAATGTTTGGGATAACTTTGAATCGAGCAACCTTTATGATCTCAAACGATCTGCTGGATTTGGCGGGCGAATAATTATGCCGCCGCTTGGAATGCTGGGTATCGATCTTGGATGGGGTTTTGACCAGGATCCAGTACCCGATTGGAAATCGCCGGAATATCACTTTATTTTCGGC
>JABMPR010000252.1 GCA_013202895.1 bacterium
GGACTACACAGACATCAGCTGCCGGTTCGGGTGCAGCATATTGGACAGTATCAGGTGATGATGTTTATAATAGTAATTCCGGTAATGTTGGTATTAATCAATCTTCACCATCTACTCAGTTACATATCGGAGGTACAGAAGGACTGCTTGTACAGGGGACCTACGATTCAGGTACATCCTTAACCCTTGGAGCAGGCACCCGGATGCATTTCTACCCTAAGAAAAGTGCTTTTAGAGCTGGTTATGTGGATGGTACTCAATGGGATGATGCAAATATTGGGAATTATTCCACCGCCACGGGATATAACACCACCGCAAGTGGTGATTATTCCACCGCTTTAGGTAATTATGTAAGCACAAATGGGTTAAGTGGATCTTTTGTAATAGGGGACCAATCGACTACTACAGTAATGACACCCAATTATGCAAATCAAATGAGAATGCGCTTTGCATATGGTGTTGATATTTACACCAGCAGCGATTATGGAACATATGTTTCTGTAGGCGCTGGTGGAAACTCCTGGTTTGGTCCATCAGATTCGACCAAGAAAGAAAACTTCCAATTGGCTGATGGAGAGTATTTCCTAAACAGTATTTCAACGCTTCGACTGGGCTCGTGGAATTATAAAGCCCAAGACCCATCAACTTTCCGCCATTACGGTCCAATGGCCCAAGATATTTTTCATTACTTCGGACGTGATGACTACGGCACCATCGGCAATGACACCACCCTGGCTACGGCAGATATGGATGGGATTATGATGATTGCCCTTCAAGCCCTTGAGAAAAGAACCAAGGAACAGCAAGTACAAATCGATGATCTAAAAGCCCAAAATAAGATGCTCATGCGCAGCTTATCCCACACCATTGAATCTCCAAGTAACTCCGGTTTCTTCAGCCGCCTGTTTTCCAAACTTATGAAACAGGATCATGAACCTGGTCTGGCTGTGACTGCACCATGAATTACAAAATAATAACTGGCCTGCTTTCGGTAATAATCAGGGTACAGGCCGGGAGTATCGTGTCTATCCCATCTTCCGCAAGCATCATTATTCCAGATGGTGGCTACTTCTGTGCGGATGAGATCAATGTAGCCAGTGGTGGAACGTTCACAGCTTCAAATCCAGAAGATGTGTGTGTGACCCCTACAGGAGCCGGAGATATCTCACTCCCTGTTGAACTGGCTTTCTTTAATGCCCGGCTCGAGGAAGCAGGTACAGCCATTACTCTTGATTGGGAAACTGAGTCTGAAACTGAGAACCTGGGGTTTATTGTGGAGCGGTTAACACATGAGAATAATTCTTTTCCTGTCATCCCGAGCGGAGTCGAGGGACGGGATGACGAACAAGGGTCAAATGATGAGTGGGAGGAGATTGCCAGTTATCTCTCACATTCGGAATTGGAAGGTCAGGGTAGCAAGGTAGGTAAAACCATATATAGCTACGTAGATGATTCAGTAGAACCCGGAAATGTATATGACTACCGTCTGGGAGATGTTAGTTACGACGGAGAAATCGCCTATCACATTCAGGCTGTGGTGGGTATCTCCGTTCCGGTCCCCCTGCCTGACGAACATGTTCTCTACCAGAACTTCCCCAACCCCTTTAACCCGGCAACAGTAATACGCTATGCTTTAGCTGAAGCAGAACATGTAAGCCTGAAAATTGTAAACATTCGTGGCCAGAATGTTCTATCGCTGGTTAACGACCAGCTTGAAGCAGGTTATTATCAAACTGACTGGTCTGGCGTGGATGAATCAGGTAATTTGGTAGGTGCAGGTGTTTATCTCTGTCTTTTCAGGGCTGGAAAGGAAACCAGAACTATTAAGATGATGTATCTCAGGTAAAGGCAGGCTTTTTATAAAGCAGATCTCGTGATTATTCTCTGAACTGGGGAGCTATCATACATTTGAAGGGTATCATTTATCCTGAAATGAATATCCCGCATTTTTCTAAATACGAGTAAATATCTATTTAGCTATCCTGACGCCCTGAAAACAGGTTTTCTTTAAAATGTTTTCCCTTATTCTGTCACCCATGGAAACCCTGGACCAAACATTCCTTTTTAAACTTATCATGAGCTTTCTCGTGGGCTCCATCTGGGTCACTTCCATCACCGTAATTGCAGAGCGTTTTGGGAGTAGGATTGGCGGATTTATTGGTGGTTTGCCTTCAACAATTGTGATAGCCCTGCTCTTTATTGGATTGTCCCAATCTACACAAGCCGCTTCGAAAGCAGCCAGCATGATCCCCTTGGTTATGGGGGTAAATGGTGTCTTTATCCTGATCTATCTGGCACAGATTCACAAGGGCTTGATGCGGGCCCTGGTAACTGCGCTTTTTTTCTGGTTTATTGCCAACGGCTTCATTGTGGTGATCGGTCTGGAAGATTTACTTTTTTCTATTCTCGGATGGCTGCTCATACTGGGTATCGCTTACTATATCACTGAACATGTCATGGATATTCCACACAAAGGAGGAATCCGTGTTCCATATACGATCCAGCAGATTGTTATGCGGGGAATCGTAAGTGGAGTTATTATTTCAATGGCCGTATTGGTTAGTCGTATCGGCGGTCCCGTCATTGGAGGAATTTTTTCTACTTTCCCGGTGATCTTCATGTCCACGCTATACATTACACACCGAACCGGTGGAGCTGAATTCTCTCGGGCGGTTGCCAAAACGCTCATGCTCAGCGGTATGGTCAATGTGGGAGTTTACGCAATTACCGCCCATTATGCATATCAATATCTTTCTTTGGCACAGGGGACGATTCTAACCATCCTTATTTCCAGTATTGCAGCCATTGGAACCTACCGGGTAATTCGCAGCCGGACTCGGTGATATTCCAGCGCTTATTCTATATGACTGCCCAGAACAACCAAGCATGCTTCTTTTGATAAACAAACCGCCTGACCCCAGCTCAAAAAGCAGTGTGTCAGAAAATGAGAAAAGATTGGTATTGTTTGATGGTTACTGCCGTTTTTGTAACTGGGCAGTCTCCTTAATACTACGCTTTGATTCTCATGATAGCTTCCGCTTAGCCCCACTGCCAGAAAATCCCCAGGCAATAGCACAGGAAAAACCAATGATCTCAAATGTTGAAGACAGCATTCTGCTAATAGATGGCGATCAAGTTTTGACTGAATCCGATGCACTGCTGGGTATTCTGACAAAACTGAGCCGACCCCTATCGTTCCTTCGTGTTTTAAGAATAATTCCCAGAGCGTGGCGTAACGCTGCCTATCGCTGGTTCGCTCACAATCGCCATCGAATCTTTACCCGTCGTCAACACTGTGTGTTACCGCCACTGAGATTAATTCACAAGTTCCAGAAACCGGTGAGCCTGCCCCAAGACAAAATCAATGCTATGAGCAGATTGCCCAGCACAGAAAAGGTGTAGCCTGGAAACCCCATTAAACCGTGCTGATTCTTGACCAAATTATCAAAACTCTCTTTCATCCTTCAAAATTATACTAACTTGTTCGCCGTGTTCTATTCAAATAGCAGAAAAGGATAATTGATTTGTCTGAATCATTGTATAGTGGCTTTAATCGTGCCCAGCGTCTTCTGCTTACCCTTGCGGCCTTCGTCGTGGTTATTGCTGGTATGCGTGCTTCCCAGGATATCCTGATTCCCTTCCTCTTGTCTTTGTTTATTGCCATTATTGTGACCCCTCTGTTAAACTGGCAACGCAGTAAAGGCATACCTACCTGGGCAGCTATTCTGATAATAATCCTGGTCATTCTAATTATTGGGTTTCTGATTGCAGTGCTGGTCGGTTCATCCCTTACTGACTTTTCAAGCTCGCTTCCAGCATATCAAAAAGGGCTTAGCGCAAAAACCGCCGAATTATTGGCTTTTTTCGAGGATAAAGGTCTAAAGATCGTTGATCAAACCTTTATGGAATTCATTGATCCAGGCGCTGCTATGCGTTTGACTTCAAGCTTGTTAACCGGCATGGGGAATTTGCTTGGAGATACTTTTCTGATCCTGTTGGTCGTGGTCTTTATGTTATTGGAGGCAGCCAATTTCAGTCAAAAACTGGAACAGGCCATTCCACCCGATTCTCTTCAAGTGGATCGTTACAAGACTTTTATTGAGAATATCAACCGTTATATGGTTATCAAGACCTGGACCAGTCTTGGGACTGGATCCATTGCGACCATCTGGCTTACCATCTGGGGTGTTGACTATGCGCTGCTCTGGGGTCTGCTTACCTTTATGTTTAATTATATCCCCAATATTGGTTCCCTGCTGGCTGCTATTCCGCCTGTTTTGTTAGCCTTGGTTTTACTGGGACCATGGACGGCACTGGCCGTTGCCCTGGGTTATCTGGCAATCAATATGACCATCGGCAGTTTTCTGGAACCGAGACTGATGGGAAGAGGGCTTGGGCTCTCGACCCTGGTGGTTTTTCTTTCGTTGTTATTTTGGGGCTGGGTTCTGGGACCCGTCGGCATGATTTTGTCTGTACCCCTGACAATGTCAATGAAGATTGCACTATCAAGTTTTGATGAAACCCAATGGTTATCAAGACTTCTGGATGGTCCAACTCGAACGATGGGCAGTAATTGATCCACCCCTGAAAAACTTAATTCAAGCCACAAATGCTCTGAAACAACGTAATTTTGACGACAATGTCAAATTAGCTGTATAGCTGTTGCAGTACTTTCAGCGAACGCATCCTGCGTGTTGGTTCGATATGATAAAATGTGAAGCGCCACAGAAAATTCCAGAAAGATCGACGATCTCTGGCATTCAGCTCTGGTTTATCAACTTTATCCCATGAGTTGGACAGGATGCTTTGAATAGCACTCAGAACTGCCTGAGAAACAAAGATTGAATCCTGGCGCGGCTGGTGACATTTCACACATTCAAGATGGGAACTGGTCACGCCCAGCGAGCCCCCCGTCGATAGCGGTTCATTGCAAACCGAGCAATGTCCCACGTGAGGGCGGAACCCCAACTCCCGCAGCAGATGTAAATGGAAGAACCAATAAACCTCCGCTGCTGATGTATCCGGAGTACTTAGACGAGCGAGAGAATCTGCAAGCAGCTGAAAAAGCAGGGGGTGGCTTTCTTTATCCTCAATGGAACGGTCGATAAGCTCTACAATGACCTGTGCCAGGGTCAGGCGATCAAAGTCCTCCTCTAAACCGAAAAAACCATTAACCAACTCCCCCGATTTAAATAATTGCAACTCAGAATTTGCCTTACTATAATAAATCACCTGCAGATGTCGGGTTGGTTGAAACAAGCCCGCTGCTTTACTCTTGGGGGAGCGTACGCCCTTGGCGATAAGTTTTAAGCGGCCGACCTCCTTTGAGTACAGGGTGATAATTTTACTGGTATCACCGTGATTCAAAGTTTTTAGGACAATGGCTTCTGCTTTTTCAATCATACTTGAAAATCTTAGTTCTTAATGGTCCTGATTGCTTCCAGCCCTAAAACCCGGATATCAAGTTCGATTTCCTTGCCCTCCAGCTCGGCAGGCGAAAACCAGCGTAATTCCGAACTTTCGCCGTCCTCCGGGGTGACATCGTAGGTGTTTGCCCGAGCGAAATAGATCATATCAATATGTTGATGAAATGGATTAATGTTTTCAAGGAGCAAATGCCGGGGACCTGGAATCTCCTGTGCATTCTCTGAGTGAATCGCAGGCGCTTCAAAAATCAACTCTACCTCCAAGCCGGTTTCTTCCTTTACCTCTCTTATTGCCGCAAGGTGAGGGAGTTCATCTCTATCGATATGCCCCCCTGGCGGCAACCACATTTTCAGGCTGCGATGCATATGCAGCAAGGTTTTACCTTGATAAACGACAAAGGTCGTGGCTGTAAAATGACGGGTTATTTCCATATATGCTCCAGGTCTTAAGATGTTGACCTTTCAAAATGGCAGCCAGCAGCTTCGATTCCAAGGTTCTTCCCGTTGTGTAGCAAATCACATGCGAATAAAAGGGCTAGTATTCCATTTAGGAAAAGGGCCTAAGCAATTTAAATTCAAAGTCAATTTAAAGGAGTAGAATAGCGGTTTGAGCACAAGCATGCCATCAATTATCAAGACCATTTTCTATCAGTTGCTACTGCTGTTAGTGTTGCCTCTTTTTACAATACAAGCCCAGCGGATTCATATAAACCCCGACACCCGCATGAAGGCCGTTTTTCTAATGAATTTCACCAAATATATCAGCTGGACAACCCTTGACACAACAAAAGTGTTTACTATTGGTGTATATGGCCTGGATGATATTCTACTGCCCCTGAATCAAATGTCCCGAGAACGGAAGGCCCGGGGTCAAACTATTAACATTGAAAGGGTCGGCACTGTTGAAGAAATTGAAGCCTGCTCAATCCTGTTTGTTCCGGTTGCTCAGGCTGCGACCTTTCATGAACTGCGTCCCAACATCCATCCTCAGAACATTCTAATTGTTGGCGAGTCCCTTGGTTTTGCCACCAGCGACGGCGCCATCAACTTTGTAAAACGGGACGGCAAGATCAAACTAGAAATTAATCGCAAGGCATTGAGAGAAGCAAAACTTACAGCCAGTTCACATCTTCTGAAACTGGCCATTCTTGTTGGAGAAGAGGACTTCCTGGATCTTGATTAGGTTTCGTAATCTCTCCATCAAAACAAAGCTGGTATCGATACAACTTTTTACCACGTTCTTCGTCTTGGTGTTTTTTCTGGGATTTTATTTATTAAGCCAATACAAACAATTCGAGGAAGTTTCATTTAGCCGCATGTCCACGCTGGCAGATGTCCTGGGCTCCAACAGCGTTTCTGCCATGGTTTTCTACGACAATGGAGCAGCCAGAGAGGTTCTTGGGTCTCTTGAAACGCAAGCGGAATTTCTTAATGCTGCCCTTTATGACACTACGGGACAACTATTTGCAGAATATCATCAGCCTGAAGAAATAAATTACCGTTTTAGCAATGCCCTGTCAGACAGCCAGTATACACAAGCTGGTTATTTTATCCTTTCGAGGGAAATTGTTTCAGAAAATATTCTGGTTGGCTGGATTGCCTTAAGACTTGATACCTCAACCAGGGAAGCGCTGCTCAGCAAAGTGCTCTGGCAGTCCCTTATTATTTTTCTTCTAGGATTACTAATCGCTTACATCCTGTCGATTAAGGCCCAGGAGTCAATATCTGACTCCATCCGAACTCTGGCAGAAACCACCATAAAGGTTCGAGATTCTGGGGATTATTCCCTACGTGTCCAGAGTAATACCAGGGATGAAATTGGAATGCTGGTTGATGGTTTTAACGCCATGCTGGAGAAGATATCTCATCATGAAAAACATCTTGAGGATCTGGTTGCTGAAAGAACCATTGAGCTTGAAGGAGCCAAAGCGAAAGCCGAGGAATCGGACCATCTCAAATCAGCTTTTCTGGCTTCAATGTCTCATGAGTTGAGAACACCCCTAAATTCGATTATTGGTTTTACGGGAATTCTATTACAGGAAATGGCCGGCCCGTTGACTGTTGAACAGAAAAAACAATTGAGCATGGTTAAGGGAAGTTCAGCTCATCTGCTTGAACTGATTAACGATGTCCTGGATATTTCGAAGATTGAATCTGGACGACTCCAGGTTTTTGGTGATGCTTTCAAAATTGACCTGCTCATCGTTATGACAGTCAGTTCGCTACGCCCCTTTGCCGAGAAGAAGGGTCTGACCCTGGAATACCTGATACCAGAGGACCTCCCTGAAGTATACAGTGACAAACGCAGGGTCGAACAGGTCCTGATTAATTTGATAAACAATGCGATTAAATTTACGGATGAGGGTTCAATTCGGGTCGTTTGCTCTAAAGCGGAGAATGCGCTGTCAATAGACGTGATTGATACCGGGATTGGAATTAACCAGGGGGACCTGACGCATATTTTTGAAACCTTTCGTCAAGTTGACACCGGCCTAAATCGTGTAAAAGAGGGTTCTGGACTAGGTTTGGCCATTTGCAAAAGATTGATAGAGCTGCTTGGCGGAACGATTAATGTTAAAAGTGAGTTTGGTATTGGCAGCACCTTTTCAGTTATTTTGCCTCTTAAGTTAGGAGCACAAACAGATGAAGACTAAAACGCTGATTATCGAAGACAATGAGAACAACATGTATCTAACCTCCTTTCTGCTTGAAAACAGCGGTCATGAAGTATATCAAGCCTATGATGGGCAGGCAGGGGTTGTGCTTGCGAAAGAAATCATACCAGATTTGATCCTTCTGGATATCCAGCTCCCCAAAATGAATGGTTACGATGTTGCCCGCGAATTAAGACGCGATAGGTCACTTTCTGCAATTCCCATTGTCGCTATAACATCCTATGCCATGCCTGGCGATCGCGAAAAAGCGTTGGAGGCGGGATGCAATGGATACATAAAAAAGCCCATTAACCCAGACACCTTTCTGGTGAAGATCGAAAGTTATTTGGGGAAGGATGCTACCGAAAATAATCCAGCTGGAAGATGAATACAGCACTTCTAATTATTGATATTCAAAACGACTATTTTTTGGGTGGTGCCATGGAGTTGGTCGGAGCCCTCAAGGCCGCCGAAAATGCCCAGCAAATAATTGAGAGATTCCGCTCCACTGGCCAGCCACTGGTTTTTATTCAACATATAGCCAGAGAATCACAAGCCGCTTTTTTTCTAGCTGATACGGACGGTGTGAAAATTCATGAAAATGTGCAACCCGCACCAGATGAGACAGTGATTGTTAAGCATTACCCCAATAGTTTTAGAGAAACGCGCCTTCTAGATTTTTTGAAGGAAAACGAAATAATGGATCTGGTGATCTGTGGGATGATGACCCATATGTGTGTAGATACAACAACCCGGGCAGCAGCAGATCTAGGCTTTAACTGCACCCTGATTGGTGATGCATGTGCCACCCTAGATCTTGAGTACAACAACCGGACCGTGGCCTCTCAAGATGTTCAAACGGCCTATCTATCGGCACTGAATGGCACCCTTGCAAGAGTGCTAACAACGCAGGAGTATCTACATAAATCATAAGACCATAAATCGAAGAGCCATACGTGGTGTGATATTCGCTCTCGCAGGCCTTTTTTTGATAGCCCGCGCAGACACAACGATAATTGAAAATACAGATCAAAAAAAAGAAGATGACCATAAAATAAGCGGCGGTAAACCTATGACCAAAAGCAGTTATCCATTTTTCCTGGGCACCTATACAAACGGTAAGAGTGAAGGGATATACAAATATGTCTTCCATACAGACGGTTCGTTTACCGCACTTGGCCTGGCTATCAAAACCGAAAATCCTTCCTGTCTTGCACAAAGTCCGGACAATCAATTCCTCCTGGCAGTGAATGAGATTGACAAGGGAACTGGAGCAGGTACGGTTGAATCCTATGCTTATTCAGGTGATCGCCTGGAATTGCTCAGTCGCAGTTCATCTGGTGGAAACAACCCCTGTTTTGTGTCTGTCAATAAAGACGGCTTTGTTTTGGCAGCCAATTATACCGGAGGAAACGTCGGACTACTGAAATTAAATGAAGCAGGCGTTCTCTCCGAATTACTGGATGTTCAACAGCATCATGGATCAGGAACAACGGATAGACAGGAGGCCCCGCATGCCCACTCCGCCTGGTTTGAGCCAGGGGGAGCAGGTATCATCTCAATTGACCTGGGTACCAATGAGTTGTGGTTTTCCCGAATAGATGAGACAAAGGGAAAATTCATCCCTGCGAAACCTTCTAAGCTTGAGCTGGAGCCTGGTGCAGGACCGCGTCACCTGGCTTACCATCCCGAGGGTCTGTGGCTTTATGTACTCAATGAGTTAAACTCCACAGTGACACTCCTTCAAAAAGATGTAAAGGGGCTCTACCAGATAAAACAATCCTTTTCAACCCTGCCCGAGGGATATTCTGAGCCAAATACTGCCGCGGATATCCATATCTCTTCCGATGGTAAATTCGTATATGTTTCCAACAGGGGTCATGACAGCATCGCCGTTTTCCAGGTGAGTTTCCAGGAGGGAGCGCTAAAACTGATGGGTCATAAATCGACTGGCGGGAAAGGTCCACGTAACTTTGCCTTTTCGCCAGATCAGAACTATCTGGTGGTGGCAAACCAATATTCTGATAACATTGTATCTTTAAAGCGCGACAATGGGACGGGCATGTTGAAGTATAAAAATCAAATCAAAGCCCCAAGTCCCGTTTGCATAGAATTTTTAAGGTGAAAATCATATTAGAGGTTAAGCCCCTTGGCTTTCCATGGGAAACCCAGGACCCTTTTCTTTTTTGTGCCTATCACGCAGACAGATATCCCCCGGGGAATAAAGATATGGGTCCTGCGACATCACTGGCGGGCAGAGAACTGGGACAAGATTTCACACTCAAAGACGGGTGGCGTATGTATCACGGGGAAACCGTTCCGGGTTTTCCAAGTCATCCACATCGGGGGTTTGAGACCATCACGATTGCGAAAGAAGGCTTGATTGATCATTCAGACTCCTTAGGAGCGGCAGCTCGTTTTGGAAATGGCGATACACAGTGGATAACGGCCGGAAGGGGGATTCAACATTCAGAAATGTTTCCACTGCTCCACCAAGAGCATGAAAACCCGGCAGAAATGTTTCAAATATGGTTAAATCTGCCGCAAAAGAATAAGTTTGTAAAGCCTTACTTTTCCATGCTGTGGTCAGAGGCGACTCCAGTGTTGAAAATAAAGGATAAAGCAGGTAGAAAAATTGTTGTAAATGTCATTACCGGCGAATTAGGCGGATTAAAACCGCTTGACCCACCTCCTGACTCATGGGCCGCCGATCCCAGGAATGAAGTTGCTGTTTGGACGGTCAAAATGGAAGCCCGGGCAAAGTGGACTTTACCAAAGACTCAGAGCGAGGTAAATCGCAGTCTTTTCTTCTATAGGGGAGAAACGCTTAACATTGCAGGGCAGAGCATTCCCTGCGATTCGGCTATTCGGGTAAATTCTCAAGAAGACTTAGAAATAATATGCGGTGAGGAAGATGGATATTTTCTAGTGCTTCAAGGCAAGCCGATCAATGAACCTGTGGTTAGTTATGGCCCATTTGTGATGAATACCCAGCAAGAAATTCAAGAAGCCTATCAGGATTACCAGAGGACCGCCTTCGGTGGTTGGCCCTGGCCCAGACATGATCAGGTACATGATAAATCAAAGGGCCGTTTTGCGATTCATGCAGACGGAAGGCAAGAACTCAAATAATACAGCAATTTGAGACGCCGGGTGCTGCTAATTTCGGTGCGGACCTGAAGCCAAAGGGCTGCTACCCAATATTTAATTAGGACTATAAATCCAACAACACTGCTCTGGGGTTGTGAGACTATGAAACTGTCGCCAATATTGGCGAGGTCGGAATATTAATCATTGGGTTCGTAATCTATCTTCTAACGATCAATAAAAGGAGCTCTGAATCAGCCTCGAGGTGACATACAGGGAAATCATATCATCTGAAAGATGGTTTCTGCGGGAAATGTTGTATGCGGCTCTATTTGTTCCGCAAGGACGGAAGCCCTTTCCTGCTAACATTCTGGAAGAGCCAAAGATTAAAAAGTACATTCAGGCGTTTGGTGAGCGTCGTAATGATCTGGCTATCGTTGCCTGTCTGGAAGATGAGCTGGTGGGAGCTGTCTGGGGCAGAATATTTCGACCGCCTGATGTAGGTTTTGGATTCGTTGATGTGGAAACCCCTGAAATCGGCATAGCTGTAAAGAGTGAGTATAGAACATGGGGAATTGGAACCCGGTTGCTGGAAGAGATATCGACGGGCTACCTGAAACGAGACATTAAAGCTATTTCATTAAGCGTAGATAAACGCAATCCGGCAAAAGCACTCTATGCCAAGATGGATTTTCAGGTTGTTGAAGACAAGGGACCTGATTTTATAATGAAAAAGGAGTTGGACAAAAAGCGTTTTGAAAAATTACCCGGGATGTCTAAAACATGAAGCGGTCTGTTGCCATGCTGATAAACAGGACAGGTAAATACAATAACATATAGCGGAAAAATTGTTGGGCACTTCGGCTTTCGCGCTGGCTATAAAATCGAGAGACAAAAACAATAGCAAACACAGTGAATAATACAGCAACCGAAAGGTAAATGCCGCCAGAAATTTTGAACAAAAAGGGAACAAAAATCAAGGGAATGTTGATAAGCGTATACCAGACAATCTGACGAAACGATGCTGTTTCACCAGCAACAAAGGGAAGCTGTTTACCGCCAGCGGCCAGATACTGATCTTTATAACGAAAACAGATGACCAGAGTATGGGGTATCTGCCACAAATAAATCATGAGGGACATCCACAGGATCATCAAGTTCATACCCTGTGCTACGGAATACCAGCCGATAAAGGGTAACAGTGCTCCCGGGAGAGAGCCGATCAGGGTGCTCATGGTGGAGCGGGATTTCAAAGGCGTGTAGGTCCAGACATAGAGACCACCACACAAAAACGTAGCGATCATGGTAGCCGGGTTGATAAAGAAATACTGGATGAGCAGAGCGACAATAAATACGATGAGACCTGCGAAGAATGCAAGCTTTGGAGATATTCTACCTGATGGGATCGGCCTGCTTTGAGTGCGTTCCATTTTTGCATCACCCTGTCGCTCATAATACTGATTCAAGGCAAAGGTCGCTGCGTTTGCCAACCCGGTACTCCCAACCAATAAGATCAATGCACCCCACTCGAAAACCAGTCCAAGCTCTCGCAGGGCGTAGACATGGGCAAAAATCACCATGGACATGATGAGGGGTATCGGTTTCAGCCTGAACAGTTCGATATAGGCTTTAATCAATGCTCGATCCGTTATCCACAGCTTCGTTCGACTGCTGCAGATGACAGTCGCCAAGATTCACAAAAGTGAATAACACTATTCCGATAGTTCCTTGATGTGTTCAATAATCTGCATGACTTCATCAGCTGTCAGGGGCAATGGCGGCATAATGGGCGGAAAATCCTTTACAATATCTTTTGCAGGCTCCATTATGGATTGTTTCAGATAGGCTTCATCAACCACGATTTCGTGCTCTTCACCACCCGTAACCACAAGCTCGCGTTTACCAAACAGCCCTTTGAAGCTGGGACCAATTAGCTTGCTTCCATCAGAACTATGGCAGGCAATACAACCCTTGGAAGAAAGCAATGCCTTTCCAGGTGACTCAGCTTGTGATTGTTCCTGCACCACGAGGGCTGATTGATACCAGGCTTCATAATCAGTCTTAGATAGAACATGTACTTTGCTAAGCATTTGAGCATGATTTAAACCACAATATTCTGCACAAAACAGATCATAATCTCCAACCAGGGACGACTCAAACCAGGTGTAGTTAAGTTCTTGCCCCGCCGCTTTAGGGACCACATCCATTTTGACCCTGAAAGCCGGGACATAAAAGGAGTGGATGACATCAACAGAATGCAGGGGTAAAAAGATCGGAGTGTCAACTGGAACGGTGAGACCCTGTGCGGAGTTTTGTTCAAGGCCATTCGCGTAAGTAAATTTCCACCACCACATCCCCGCATCTACCTTGATCTCCAACGCTTTTTGGGGGACATTCCGCATCTTCAAAAACCCCTGTAGTCCAAAATAAAAGAACAGCATGACAAGAATGGTTGGGACTATTGTCCAAACGATTTCCAAACCCGTGTGTCCATGCAGGTTTGAGGGTACGGGGTTGTTCTTTTTGTTGTACTTGATAATACTGAAAATGATAAAACCGGTGATAAAAATCAGGAAAACCAGGCTAACTATGGCAATAAACCAGAACGCAAAATCAACATCGTCCACAAAGACAGAGGCTGGGTTATTGTTCATTACATCCCCCTGAAAGAATAGTCTGAGAAGGTGAGTAAAAACAAGGTGAGCAGAGTCACAAAAGCCAATGCCACAAAGAGTTTGAAAATAAGAGGTTCATGGTTTAAATGCATAAAAAATGTTAGTACCAAAAGAGCTTTGATTGTTGCAATAGACATGGCGACAATAATGGCGCCAGTATCACCGACATCGAGTCCGGATAACAGGACTGTTGTGATGGTTAGAAATATTAGTGCGGAAAAAACAATAATCGGCGTACGGGCAGATTGGGATTGTTCTTGAGTAGTCATACCAAAGACCTCTTAAGCTACCAGGTAATAAAGTGGAAACAGGAAAATCCAGATTACATCAACAAGATGCCAGTACAATCCACAGCGTTCCAGCACACCATAATTATCTTTATTGATGGAGCCCCTGGCTGTCCAGGCGTAAACAATAAGCATCCATACAGCACCGATGATGATATGTAAAGCATGGATTCCGGTCATAATAAAGTATAGACCAAAGAAAAGCACCTGTCCCGGTGGCAGCATCTCAGCTCCAGGATTTAATAGTGGCGATCCCTTACCCGCAGCAATTCCATTCGAGGTTTGCAAAAAGAGATGGTGATCAAATTTAGCAGCCCATTCAAATCCCTTTATAACCAGGAAGGCAGTTCCGAGAGCGATGGTGAACAAAAGAAAAGTTTTGGATAGACCGCTGGCGCCGCGCTTGATGGCGTCAAGGGAAAGCACCATCGTCAAACTACTTGATAGAAGAATGATGGTGTTTACAGTTCCTATGGTAGTATTCAGAGATTCAGCGGCGAGTTTAAAATCTCCCAGATAAGAAGAACGGTAGACTGAGTATATGATAAAAAAGGCTCCAAATAGCAACAGCTCCGTAAACAGAAATAGCCAGAATCCAAGCCGGGTGCCCTCTTCGTCATGATGATGAAAGGCTTCAATAGGCAATGCCTGTTCACTCATTTGTGGCTCCTATCGAGGTACCCTTTTTAACCTCTTCCCTAAAAGTTTCATAGTCATAGGGATGGCGGGTGATTTCGACTTCTTCTTCAAAATTATAGAGAGTTGGAGGAGTCGCTGTCTGCCATTCCAGAGTGGAAGAATTCCAGGGATTCATTTCGCTGGTTTTTTCACCGCTAAGCAAAGCCCTTATCCAGGTAGTGAGCAACAACACGACTCCGATTCCCAGGATCCACGACCCTATGGTTGATGCCATTTGGAAGTGATTGAAAATCGGCATGTCGGGATAGGTTTGGTATCGGCGGGGCATTCCATAAAAACCCAAAACGAACATAGGGATAAACAGTGAATTGAATCCGACAAACATAAAAGCAAATGAAGCTTTGGCCCATTTCATAGAATACATCTTACCAAACATTTTTGGAAAATAATGATAAATGCCACCGATAAGCCCAAAGGCAGCGCCACCAAACATGGTGTAATGAAAGTGAGCCACAATAAAATCAGTGTCATGCAGGTGTATATCTGTGGAAAGGGAGCCTAGAAACATTCCGGTTAAGCCACCAATACTGAAGTTAAAGATAAAGCCTAATGCGAATAGCATTCCCGGGGTCAGGGTAATCGAGGCTTTATAAAGCGTCGCAAGCCAGTTGAATACTTTTATAGCAGTTGGAATAGCGACGAAGAAAGTGAGAAATGAGAATATAATGGAGGCCGTGTCAGACATTCCTGTAGTGAACATGTGGTGAGCCCAGATCAGATAGCCGACACCGGCAATACTACAGGACGCAATGGCAATACTTTTGTAGCCAAAGATGGGTTTCTGACTGTTGGTAGGAATGATTTCACTCACCAAGCCCATTGACGGCAGGATCATTACATATACTGCAGGATGGGAATATATCCAAAAGAGGTGTTGAAAGAGGATTGGATCCCCACCTTTTGTTGGATCAAAAAACCCAATGGGCATTACCCGCTCAAGCACAATCATGATTAAGGAAATACCAACCACCGGAGTAGCCAGAACTTGAATCCAGGATGCAGCATAAATGGACCAGGTGAAAAGCGGCATGCGGAAGAGGGTCATCCCCTTGGCCCGCATTCTGTGAATCGTAACAATAAAATTGATACCGGTGAGGATGGTACCCCAACCCAGAATAAAGACGGCGGTGAGCATCCACGAAATGGAGTCGAAATCACCACCAAAAATAGATATGGATCTGGTGTTTATTGAATAGGGCGGGGTAAAGGTCCAGCCTGTATCAGCTGCACCGAGTAAAATTCCAACAACAGCCATAATCGCACCAAAACAATACAACCAGAAAGAGAGCAGGTTAACCCGGGGAAAGGCAACATCTTTTGCTCCAATTTGCAGGGGCAGCATAAAGTTGCCAAGAACCGCAGGCGCTCCAGGAATGATAAAGAGAAAGATCATGATCACTGCATGGAGGGTAAAGGTGGCTCCATACATCTCTGGCGGGATAATCTCCCAGCCCGAGGAACCGGGAAACAGTTTCTGTAGCTTTATCAACAAACCCAGACACACGGCCAGACCAAAGAAAGAAAACATGGTAAACCCATACATAATACCGATGCGTTTATGGTCTGTGGACATAAACCAACTTAAAAGCCCCCGATTCCAGCGGGAGCTGGTATGCGTGCTTAAATAGCTTTGACTTCCAGCCGTTTCCATGTTTAGGTGCCCTCGCTATGGCGTGGTGTTAATTCTGATTTGTTCCGTAACATCAGAGAGAGAATTAGGACCGTGAGAAAGATAGCACCTAAAATCAGAACGCCTGTCACTTTGAGAAAATTAAAGTAATACCCTCTTCCTTCAGGTTCTTCTACAAAACAAAACTTTACAATCTTGCGAAGGGTGGGCGCCCACTTGCCTTCCATGGCGTTGGTTACTGAAACCATTAATTCTACAGGTAAAAAATATAGTCCCCGGATATAGCGAGAGATAATCCCGCTGGGAGAGAGGACAATAATTGAAGAAGCATGTTTAAATCCGCCCGATTCATCTGGTTTGTAACGAAATCCAACGGATGCTGTTAATGCTCGAATACTGCTGGAATCCCCGCTGAGAAAGCGAAAGGAAGCTTCAGAGATATCCGTTTTCCCCTCAAATAGATTAAAATATGATGCCTTTTTCTGAGCTGCAATTTCATGATTCTCATTGGGGTCAAAGCTCACCGCTACCACAGTGTATTTATCACCGGGAAGAAATGCTTGGGGTGACTGATTTATCACGTCTACAATAGCATTCAGAAAAGGATTACAGATGGATGTACAGTTGTAATACACCAGGGCGAGAACAATTGGTTTCCCGTCACTGACCTGTGTAAGAGTGATCGGCTGCCCTGTTTCATCATTGAACATCAGATCCATGGGAACGGTTTGTCCAAGGAAGCTATCATCGATTCCAATTTCAGATATGACATCGCCCTCGGTGGAATACACAGAAGAGATGATGAATAATAACGCTATTATTGGTTGTTTGATTCGCAAGATTACCCCCATCTAAACCTTATTCATATATATTAACCAAAGAGGATAGTTTTAGTCACCATCCAATGCAAGCAAGAAATGGCCAAAGAAATGGGTTTATTGCATTTATTATGCTTGGGCTGATTAAGTCCCTGGAACGCCCTGAATTTTTATGGTTTGATGCTTAATCGAGTATTGCTTGAACCAGCAGGACAATGTCCTGAACACTGAGATCACCATCAGCGTTTATATCACCAGAGCAGACCAATTCTGGTGTCTGTTCAATGAGACCCATAATAAGATTCACGAGGATTACCAGATCTTGAACATTGGTATGGGTATCAAGATTGAGATCCCCGGACATGCAGTCAACCGGCTGATTACTCATAGCAAGTTTGGCAATGCAGTGGATGGCGCCATTGGCAGGAATGATGGCATTACAGTCAAAACCATAAACATCAACACCTGGCATAAGCTCTTCATAAAGCGCCAGTGCTGCAGCGTCTGTCTCAAAACCGTAGACAGGAACAAGCACGGTATTATTGATGATCAGAGAGTTGGTATAAGTGTAGGAGATACCAGCCGTATAGGGAGGCATGTGTATGCGTTCGACGATAAAAGGTTGCCCTGTTGAACTGGTGAGACTAGCCAATAAGGCGGCATTCTGATTCAATATATTATAATTATTCCCGGCACCATCTCCGGGAGAGTCGTATTGACCCACGATGAAGGTGCTATCATTTAGGAGCTTGCAGAACATATCGATATGCCCCGTCCCATCATTTTGCATGGGAGTTAACAACACAAGTGTATCAATCCCCCCATATTCATGAAAAATATTGGAAATATCAGAATAGGAGTAACTGCTGTTTTCGCTTTGAACCAATGTGGTGGCAAAAGCCCGTCCATGACCATCAACCAGAAAATTTCCTCCAGGATGTACCAGGTCTGGCCCATAATAAGGAAGGTCCCAAAGTTCAGCCAGATTCTGGGGGAAAACATCATCCAAAGGACGCGGGCGATTATAGATAAAGTCCACGATACCCCTTTGACCATATTCATCCAAGCCAAACCAGGGTCCATAGTCCCGCATCCATACAGAATTAAGACCTTCGATCAAAAATTGCACCCGACTCATATCCGCTCCACTTGCAATTAACAGGTTGGTAACGGTATTAGCCGTGGAATTGTTTGGGACTACAATAAAAGCAGTGTCGTTCTGGGAAACGGTCGTGATGAGTTGACGAATGAGTGTCGAGTAGCTGTTACTCCAGCTAAAAATTACGCCATCTGCCCGGTCGTATTCAGAAACAAAGTTGAAATCACCATCTGGTGGTGGCGTAAGTTCCCGCAGAATACCAATATTATCAAGCAGCAATAGTTCTTCGGGTGTGAGAGAGGCGGGCAAAGGGGGTTCTATTGCCCGGACAAAGGACAGTATAGCAAAGAGTAAGATTATTGAGCGCAACATGGATTTAATCTAACCAGCACAAGTCAATCAGATGTGAAAAAAAAAGCACAAAAGAATTCGCTTTATTCAAATATTTTGAGTTGAAAGCAGTTCTATGAGTAAACAGCTTCTCAATCGGAAATGTATAAGTTATTGTTGGCTTTTCAGTATTATGAATTAACGTTGTTTTGATTTCTAAAAGGGGAATACTATGAATTCTAAAGCATGGCTTTCTGTTCTGCTACATGCCTTTGTTGGCTGGGTCCTATGCGCCGCAACTATGGGACTCGGGATGGCGTTTATAGCAATTGAAAAAGCCCTGATCATTCACCTGATTGCTGCACCGATTTTCTTCACAATTGTCTCCCGTAATTATTTCATCCGACTCAATCACTTTCCGCCCCTGCAAACGGCCAGCATCTTTATCAGTTTTGTCATGCTAGTTGATTTCTTTTTAGTCGCCCTGTTGATCAATAAAAGCCTTGATATGTTTAGCAGCTTAACGGGAACCTGGATTCCATTTATCCTCATTTTCGCATCAAGTTATCTCACTGGATTGTATTGGCAAAACAAACCCCGGAACACGCATTAAAGGACCAATAACTGGAGGATTTATGTCATCCCCGCCATTACCAGATCAAATGACAGCCATCGTTTTGGATTCGTATTCAGGCGTGGCAGCCCTCCGTGTTGAACAAAGACCGGTTCCAAAACCGAAAAAAAATGAGGTTCTCGTCAGGGTCGCAGCCAGCCCCATCAATCCATCTGACCTGGCTTTTTTGGAAGGTCTCTATGGTATTGAGAAAAAGACTCCAACGATCCCGGGCTTTGAAGGATCTGGAACCGTAGTGGCTGCTGGAAATGCTTTTATGGGACGCTATCTCATTGGGAAGCGGGTTGCTTGCATTGGTCGAGAAAGGGGAGATGGTGTCTGGGCGGAATACATGGTGACAAGCACAAAATATGCGCTACCATTGGCCGATTCTGTCGACCTGGTGCAGGGTGCAATGTCGGTTATCAACCCCCTGACGGCAATTGCCTTGATTTCCATGGCAAAGCAAGCTGGACAAACAGCTATCATAAACACTGCCGCCGCCAGTGCCCTGGGACAAATGATAGACCGATTGGGCCGAAGTGAAGGTCTAAGGGTTGTAAACATTGTGCGCCGTGAAGCCCAGGTCGAAATCCTAAAGCGAGTGGGTGCCCAACTTGTTCTGGATAGCAGTGAAACAAAGTTTGAGCAAAACCTCAAAGAGATCTGCCAGCAGCAACAGATTCGTTTGGCTTTTGATGCAGTGGCTGGATCAATGACCCTGCATCTAATAGAAGCCCTGCCCCCAAAAAGCAAAGTCACAATTTATGGAGGGCTTTCCTTTGAAGCCGCCCAGGCCAATCCGGGACAATTAATCTTTCAAGAAAAAACAGTGGATGGATTCTGGTTAACAGCCTGGCTGGCACAAAAAAGCTTAATTCAGAAAATGCTGATCTGGCGTAAAGCCCAAAAAATGCTGAAAAATGAGTTAAAAACTGAAATCCGGGCAAAGTACCCCCTGGAAGACGCCAAGAAAGCTGTTATAGATTATCAAGAGCACATGACTGGTGGGAAAGTTCTGTTTGTTCCCGATTTGTAGAGCGCCGATCGGCTGGGCAGGTTAAAATGTCCAATACAGACTCCGTCAGGGGTTCCATGAGTGAGGTGAGGCAAGGGAAGTAGTAACCTTCCCTCGCTGCTTAATACCTGGCTGCAACTTGCATTCTAACCGCCAGGAATTAAATTGAAATTCAAGTCAGAATTATAGAGGAAGGACTAGACTAAAATGAGAATAATAGTCGTTTTAACTACATTCGTTTTAATCGTGGGCTGCAGTAACAAGTTCCAGGAATATGAATACCTGCTTATGCCAGAGATCAGCGATAAAACGGACCAAAAGATGTTGGTTTACACCGCAGTTGGAGATCCAAACGAAACGGTTGGCAACGCTTTTGGGGCATTGTTTTCGACATTTTTCAAATTAAAGAAAGAACATGATATGGATATGCTTGCCCCTCGCGCTCGCTGGCCAAAAGGGCCTGACACTCCAAAAGACGAGTGGCTGGGTATATATGGCCTGCCCGTTGCTGAATCAGTCTTAGAAATCCCCCCCAAGATGCTTGAAGAACATCCCGAGCTGTCCTTGGAGGTCTGGCAATATGGAGAAACTGCCGAGATACTGCACATTGGATCCTACGCCAGCGAGAATCCAACAGTTGAAAAACTACATCAATTCATTAGCGAGAGTGGTTATGAGATCTCAGGACCCCATGAGGAAGAATACCTAAAAGGTCCTGGAATGTTCTTTAAAGGAAATCCAGATAAGTATTACACCATCATTCGCTATCCGGTTTCGAAGCGCTAAAGCCAAGGTAGACTTTTCATCAATGGTTTTCAGGCGAAGACAGTCCAGCCTTATCTTTGAATTTGCCCTTCTTTTTGTCCTTGGCAGCTGTACCTCTGAAACTGATTTATCAACACTATTCCACGACCGAAATGTAGAAGGAACAATCCTGATTTCTGCTCTGGATGGTAAAACAAACTACGTATACAATCAGAAGCGAGCCCAACAACGATATCTACCGGCTTCTACTTTTAAAATCCCCAACACTCTCATCGCCCTGGAAGAGGAGGTTATTTCCAGTAAATATGAAATAATCAAATGGGATGGTCAGGTAAGAGCAGTGGAAGCCTGGAACAGGGATCATTCTCTAAATACGGCATTTCCCGTTTCCTGTGTCTGGTTTTACCAGGAATTGGCTGAGCGTGTTGGTAACGGACGCTATCTGCATTACCTGAAAGAACTGGATTATGGAAATCAACTCACCGGACAGGACCTAAGAACTTTCTGGCTTTCAGGTGATCTAAAAATATCAGCAGAAGAGCAAGTCGAATTCTTGAAAAAATTGTATCGAAACGAGCTACCTTTTAAGCAAGACTATATCAAACAGTTAAAAGATATGATGATACTCGAACAAACCGCCAGCTATACACTTCGCGCAAAAACGGGATGGGCTATACGAAAAGATAAACAGCATGGCTGGTTCGTGGGATATCTGGAAGCGCATGAGTCAATCTGGTTCTTTGCAACCCAAATTGACATATTGAGTAACGCTGATGCGAAATATAGCCAGGAGATCACTCTGGCCGCCTTCAGGAAACTAGGATTGATTTAAGGCAGTATTATTACTGAATGCTGGTTAATATCCCCATTTATGATAGAGCATTCATGCAAATGTTATTCAACAGAGCTGATTTTTATGTGTTGTAGCAAATGAGTTTGATAATTGATAGCTTCAGGATGGTTTGGTATCCGTCCTGAAAGATGACGAAAATCCAATAAAAGGTCTCTCAATCCATGCAAAAACCAGAATTCGCAGGCAGTAAATGGGCTTATCTTTTCCGGAACTCTCGTCGTACTTTTGTCACTCACAATCCCGCTCTTGATTTGTCGAGGCCAGATCCTTGGAGTTGATGGTCATACGGAATCACTGTCCAACCCAACGATATTCAGCAACACTTAATAGCTAATAAGGGTAAATCATGAAAGCAGCCTGGTTTGAAAAATTTGGAAATGCTGAGGACGTCCTGAACTATGGAGATTTTGAAACCCCAAGACCAGATGAGGGGGAGGTTCTGGTTCGCTTGCAGGCCTCCGGCATCAACCCTTCGGATACTAAAAAGCGAGCAGGGTCCAGCCCGGCCCTTTTAAAAGCGGGTCCGGTAATTCCCCATAGCGATGGAGCGGGAATAATTGAAACTGTTGGCCCCGGGGTGCCTGACTCGCGAGTCGGTGAGCATGTTTGGGTCTATAACGCCCAGTTTGGCCGGCAACATGGTACTGCAGCTGAGTATGTTGCTCTGGATTCATCACAGGCGGTCTGGATGCCTGAAAAAACAGGCTTTGACGTGGGGGCTTGCATGGGAATACCTGCCATGACATCCCATCGTTGCGTCACTGCAGATGGTCCCGTAGACGGCCAGACGATTCTCGTAACTGGTGGAGCCGGCAGAGTAGGATATTATGCTATTCAATGGGCTAAGCAACTCAGAGCAACAGTGATTGCCACAGCCAGTAGTGATGAAGGTCGTGAGGACTGTCTGACTGCAGGTGCAGACCTGGTAACCGGTCATCCCGGGGAAGAAACCACAGCTGCAATTAAGGATTATACAAAGGGATTAGGCGTGGATCGTGTAGTGGAGGGTGAATTTGGCGGAAATCTAAATCACATATTAAAGGTTTTAAAAACCAATGGCACAATTGCTACCTACTCATCCATGGCAAAACCCACACCAGAAATCCCATTTTATCAAATGATGTTTATGGATATAACCGTTCGGTATGTCCTGGTCTATGTTATGCCTGATTCTGCCAAGCAGCAAGCCGCAAAGGATATATCAGATTACCTGGAGCAGGAAAAACTCCAGCATCGCGTTGCCCACACAATTCCGCTATCCAATATTGCTCATGGGCATAAACTTATCGAAGATGCCGGGTTTCCGGGTTGTGTCGTCCTTAATATCGATTAGGATTATTCCATTCGCGGATTTCATTAAAAATTGTGGGAAAGCTTAAACTTCATTCAAATAAGCAACTGTGAAATGGAGAGACCATGACCAATACTGAGAATAACGATTTACCTAAAATTGAAAACAGTTGGCGTTTGATATATACAATTGGAAGTGTGACAGCCATACATCTTTTGAACATTGGAGTAAGGAGGTCCAGGTGGACTGGTTGAAGGATTTTAAAAAGAGCAAGCGCATCAACTGGAAACTCTATAAATATGCAAAAAACCAGAAATCAGCACCAAGCGCCGGTATTGATCTATCAAAAAGTAAGCTTCTCCTGATTTCGTCAGCAGGTGCATATTTACCCGCAAAGGATATGCCCTTTGACGCAAGCAACCTTCTGGGTGATTACAGCATCAGGACTTTTCCGCTTTCCACGAATTATTCTGAGCTTGAGTATGCGCACAATCATTACGATACCACTGCGGTCAAAGAAGATGCTCAGGTGTTGCTGCCCCTGTCTCACCTCCAGACGCTGGTTCAAAACAAATTGATAGGAAAGCTCAGCGAAAAAGTGATCAGCATTATGGGATATCAACCACGGGTCAGCAGGATTGTTGCTAAAACAATACCGGCCATCCTGGAAATTGTGACCAACGAACAAGTTGATGCCGTGCTACTCGTACCAGCATGACCTCTTTGTTCTCAATCCGTGGGATTGATTGCCAGGGCATTAGAAATAGAAGGTATCCGGACGACATTGACTAGCTGGAATTCAGGAATAATTCGCAGCGTTTCACCACCCCGGTCGACACTAACTTCTATGACAAGAGGGATGACACTTGGCCATCCCTTTGCAGAGGATCAACAAAAAAGAATCCTGAAGGAAACCTTAGCACTATTGTCACAAGACGCACCCATTGATCCAGTTATGCTAGCGGAGGAATAGATTAAAAATTCGTATCACCCGATCGGGCAATAAACAACAGGTCATCAGTGCAAACTTCGCGCTTCGTTGCCTATGGAGGCAGGGAAATAAAACATTCAGAAGTTGAAATAATTACAGTGCTGCCAGTTCCGCTCAAAAAAGACTTTGCCAGTCTTGGTTTGTTGAGAATAATTGAATTTGAACAAGTGGCTTATTTACCCCGATTCCAGTGATCAATGGTAAATAAACGGGGCAGGTTTATTTTGGCGGGAGAGTTGGTGAAAAATAAACACAGAAAAAGGAGTTAATCCATGCGAAGGCCAGTGACCCTAATCGTGTCTATTTTTGTGATTAGCTGTGTGGATGTACCGGAAGGCATCACGCCCGTCTCAGGGTTTGAGCTGGATCGATATCTGGGTAAATGGTACGAGATCGCGCGCCTGGACCATCGCTTTGAACGAGGTCTCAACAACGTCACTGCAGAATATTCCCTAATTAAGGGCGATGTGATTATCAAAAATCGTGGTTACATGGTTATGCACGGGGAGTGGAGGGAAGCCGACGGTAAAGCCTCTTTTGTGAATGAGCAGAATGTAGGTCATTTAAAAGTGTCCTTCGTTCCTCCGTTTTATAAGTCGTACGTAATCTTTGAATTGGATCCGGATTACCAGTATGCATATGTTTGTGGTAATAACACCTCTTTTCTCTGGTTGCTTTCCAGAACGCCTCAGGTTGACCCGGATATGCTTGATGATTTTGTAGGCAAGACACAGGCTTTGGGGTTTGATACTTCCAAATTGATTTACGTCCATCATGGCTGATCGAATTATTACTTATGGTTCATCGCTCTAGATTTGCACAAATAACTGAAGGGTTGCCAAGTTCCAAATCTTGAAATAGAGTTGGATTGTGCATATATCTATGCAGCAGGTCTGGAATGAGCACTAGGCGAAGCACCGGCCCATATTCAGGAAATTTCACCCGCGGTTGGAGCCCGTGATGGCTTTGGTGTCTTGAGTATCGAATACTACATAAAGAGGGAACTATTTTCTCATAGATGAATATATGACGTAACGAGTCACGATTATTCCACTCAAACAAAA
>JABMPR010000253.1 GCA_013202895.1 bacterium
AATCTGCTGGGACAAAAAGTTATTGATCTGGTGAATGAAGAGTATCAACCCGGTTATTATGATATCCAGTGGAACGGGATCGATCATCAGGGGAAACCAGTGAGCTCAGGGCTGTACATCTACCGTCTGTCTGCCGGGCAGGAGCATTTTGAGCGGAAAATGGTTTTTTTGAAGTAAAGGCGGTTTTAGAGAAAAGTTTTAGGTGGTGCTAATCCCCTTGAAAAATTGAACCATCTTTGCAAACTCAGCAACTTTGAGCCACACACTTCGACTCCGCTCAGTGTGACAGATATGGGAGAAGAGGAAAAGAATTCAACACAGCCCTACGCGTTTTTGCGAGCGTAGCGAAGCAATCTCGGAATGCAATACTAATTGGGAGTTGGAGATCGCCGCGGCCGTGAAACTCCCTCGCGAAGACACCCCATTATGTTGTGCGATTAAAAACTGATTAGAGATAATCATCTTTGATTTTGAAAAAATAGTCTCTGGCAGCATCATATTCATTGGGAATCTTACCATCCAAAATGGCTTCTTCAATGGCGGACTTGATACGACCGATGATTGGTCCTGGCTCCATATCAAGCAACTGCATAATCTCATCACCTCTGAGGGGTGACTGAAAAGCACGCATAGCATCCTTCTCCACCACTGCTTCAATCCGATCCATGACTTTGTCAAAGTTACCATAATATCGCTTTACACGCTTGGGATCCTTGGATGTCACATCAGCTCGAACCAGGATCATCAAATCCTCAAGATTCTCACCAGCCTCCACAATCATTCTGCGAATCCCGGAATCTGAAACCTGTGTCTGCACCAGAGCAATCGGTCTGAGATGCAAACGGGTCATGCGCTTCAAGTAAGCAGTCAGTTTTCGTGAAAGCCGCATACGCTTGCCAATCACATTGAGCATTTTTCGTCCCAACTCTTCATGACCGTGATAGCTCCATCCAGTTCCTTCAATAAATTTTTTGGTGGCTGGTTTTCCAATATCGTGCACCAGTGCTGCAAATCGAACCTGCATCTTGTCCGTCCGTTGGGCAGCATTATCAACGACCTTTAAAGTATGATGAAAAACATCTTTATGTCTTTTACCATCCCGATCTTCAACCCCACCTAAAACTGCGATTTCAGGTAAAACCAGGGGAAGCAACCCGGTGGCTTGCATGACATAAAACCCGATGGATGGTTTGCGGGTTTTCAAAGTTTTGACGATCTCATCTGTCACCCGCTCCTGAGAAACAATTGATATGCGTTCCGCTCGAGCTTTTATAGCTTCCAATGCTTCCGGCACCAGTGTGAATTCCAACTGGGCTGAAAATCTGGCTGCTCGCATCATTCGCAAAGGATCATCATCAAATGTCTTCACAGGATCAAGTGGTGTACGCAATATCTTATCCTGGATATCCTGAAGTCCAGCATAGGCGTCCACCAGATCCCCAAAATTATCGGGATTGAGGTTGAGGGCCATGGCGTTCACAGTAAAATCACGGCGACTGAGGTCTTGTTGAAGATCTGAATAAACCACTTGTGGTTTGCGAGAATTTGCGTCATAAGTTTCTGTCCGGGCAGATGCCACTTCAATCAAAAACTCTCCATATGGGATCAGGGCTGTACCAAAATCCTTATATTCAACAATCTCAGGGACTTTGAGGCGCTTCCCAAATTTTCGGGCAAAGTCAACTCCATCACCAATGACCATGATGTCAACATCCTTACTGGGAACATTGAGGATGAGATCGCGAACAAAGCCACCCACCGCATAGCATTCCAGATTTGACTCTGCCGCCAGACGTCCAGCAGCCTGAAGGGTAGAAAGGATATTTTGTGGAATTCGATTAAGCATACTCGCTGAAGATAATCTGAAAACAATCCTCGTGAAGTATTTTGCTTGGTTATGGCATTATCCACAAATCAGCATAGAAAATATTCAATTGATTTGGAAACAAATGTCAGATTGATATATTTACAAACTTATGAAAAGCTTTTTCTACCTTCTGTTTCTCTGGACGGTCAACCTTTACGCCCAGGGAATTGATGCTGAAATCAAATTGGAATCTCAAAATCTGGATGATATCCCAAGACAGGCTGTGGTTCAACTGGCTGATGACGTTGCCCACTACATAGAAAATACACAATGGACTTTTGAGGATCTCCCCGCTCAATTTAAGATTCAAGCCACTCTCTATCTAGATAGCTATACTGAGTCGGGATATCAGAAGATTTATACCGGGAAAGCCTTCTGGGGCAATGGTGATGATCAGAAATATTTTGACAAAAGCTGGCAATTCACCTTTAATCAAGGTGATGCCTTGAATCGCTCGAGACAATTCAACTCTCTTTCGTCATTCATTGATTACTGGGTGCTGACCATTCTGGGGGGAGAGTTGGATACCTGGAATCAATTTGGTGGCAGCCAACTCTATACTGAAGCCCGACAGGTAGCCCGTATGGGTACCGGTGATTCTTTTTCTCTGGGCTGGAAAGACCGCCTGGAGGATATCGAAAAGCTCAGCCGTAATCAAAATTTACGGAAAATGAAGTTCGCTTATTACGAGACCATAGATCAGTGGGATGCCGGTCAAAAGAAAGAAGCTATAAAGGCGCTGGATGACTTTTTCAGTAATTTGGAAGTCAGTGCCAAAAGACAAGACTCCCGGAGTTTCACCCAGAATTTCCTCAATGCAAAATATAGTGAACTCGCTGACTTTCTCTGGGAAGTAAATGAGATTTCTTACATGCAACGACTGATGCGGGTCGATGAAGATCATCGAGAACATTATGAAGCTATCCTGATAGACTGGTAAGCTTTTTCCAATTACTTCAAAGCGCTCAGAAAAACCGATTCCCGTATTAAGCACATCCCGTTTGAATTTGAGGCACATCGAACTGTCTGATGCTGATTTTATCCTCGAACTATTAAATACAGCGGATTGGAAGAAATACATCGGTGATCGCGGGTTAGATTCAATTTCCAAAACTGAAGATTACCTTAATTCAATCATAATCCCCCATTATCAAAAATTTGGATTTGGGTTTTACATTGTAGAAGCCCGTTCTGATCGAACTCGTTTGGGAATCTGTGGATTAATTAAGCGGGACGGTTTGGAGGATGTGGATATTGGTTATGGATTTCTGCCTCTTTACTATGGCAAAGGATATGCCATGGAAGCTGCCCAGGCCATCCTGGAGCATGGTTTCAAAGCACACGGTCTCAAGCGATTAGTTGCCATCACCGTAAAAAACAATCATGCTTCAATTTCTTTGCTCAAAAAATTGGGAATGAGTCACGAAAAAATGGTTAAATTGCCGGACGATGATACAGAATTAATGCTTTTCGCCATTGAATCTAATGACTAAGTGAGGTAGCTATGAAATTTCTAAAATATCCCCTACTGTTGAGTTTATTGCTCAATATTTCTATCGCAGGGGAGCCACAGGATAATAACTCCTGGCTTGAGCAGCTGCCCCCACCCTGGACACTCAGCCAGGATCAGATGGACGAAATTCTGCCTCTCTTTCAAGAGCGTTTCCCCGATTTTCAGACTCGCCTAAAACATTTTGCTCTGTGGCGTGTAGGCACACCCTATGAGATTTTCAAATTGGGCGAAGAAGTCGAGCCTGACACCGATCCCATAATTCGTTATGATGTTTCAGATTGTACCGGTCATAATCTTACCACGCTGGCTGCAGCCCGGAGCAGCTCCTGGGATGAGGCGCTGGCAAATATGATCCAAATTCACTATAAAGCCGATTCCGAAGGAAAGAAGCAACCCACCTATGTATCACGTTGGCATTACACTGTGGATCGAATCACTGAAAACCCAAATACAGTTGACATTTCTCAGACATTACTACCCAGGACGGTGCTAGATTCAGTAAATATTACTCTGAATAAAAAAGAAGATGGCAAGGAGTTTCTGAAATTGGATTGGAAGCGGTCGATGACGGCCTATTACATCCCAAATGAGCAGATCACGGCCGAGCTATTGGCCAAATTACCAACCATCGTCGGGGTTTGCTTTGTGAAGCCCAAATATTTCAAGATGGGAATTGTCATGGGACATGAGGGGATGATCATTGATGGCAAATATCTACTCCACGCATCTCAAGATTCAGGTGAAACGGTGAAACTCGATTTCCTGGATTACTATTTCCCAGAAGATGGCGCTTTTTTTGGTGGAATTATGATTTTTGAATTCCGGGAAAATGGCTAAGATTTGGCTTTAAATCATAAATCGTCAACCTGATGGAAGAGCTCAGAATTACCACCGAGGAGAAACAATGATTACCAAATCAGTTCCCACGAGTAAGCATAGTCAATTTGTGAACATTACCCCTTTGGTAGGGGAAGCAGTCAGTGAAAGTGGTGTCCAGTCTGGCGTCGCCACAATATTTGTATCCCATACCACAGCCGGGATTACCATCAATGAAAATGCCGATCCAGATGTAACCCGGGATCTGTTATATATTCTGGAGCGGATGATCCCCTGGGATGATCCGGATTACCACCACAATGAGGGAAATACTGCAGCCCATATGAAAGCGTCACTAATGGGAAATTCAACTCAGGTGATTATTGAGCAGGGTCAAATGCAATTGGGAACCTGGCAGGGGATTTATTTTTGTGAGTTTGATGGTCCCCGTCAGCGAAAAATCAGAATCAAAGTATTAGGCGAATAAACTAGGGAATCTTGTTTCTGAAAAGATCTTCAGAAAACTGATCACCACTCTCGGGATGTTTTATAGATCGCATTAAAACCAAGTAGTACAGTAGCGGGTTGCGGTTTTGAATCTCGTTCAATGCTGGTACAATATCCGCATCCAAATAATCCAAATGACTCAGGGCCGCATTACTATTCAGGATGGTCACTGCCGGCAGAGGGTAATCACTGGCATAAAGCAGGCGATGATGGAGATCTGATCTTGACAGCATCACCTTCAAAGGCTCTCCAATTTGGTTTAGGAGGGTCATGGCAGATATATCAGCAAAGAGGAGATCCTCATATTGGGGATCATCGAAGAGTCGTAAAAAGAGGCTGAAATTATCCTGCTTTCCCTGTTCTGGATCATCAATATCCAGGGCTTCCCCGGCAACAGCACAATGCGCCACAATCACTTTCACCCCAGCATCCAAAGCTCTCCGAAGTAGCAGGGGATTCCCCAGATGTTGTCTACCACCGGAATCAACAGCGTATTCGACGCCTGCATGAGTGAGAAGAACCATATCAAGCCGCACCATTGCCTCATAGAAGGGATCACACTGTTCAGATGAAGGATCAATCCCCTGGGCATTGGGTATCCATTTGACTACCCGGGCGCCTTGAGCAGCTCCAAACTCCAGCTCAGAAACTGCCTCCTTGCGGTAGGGGTGCACTGAAATAGCCGGGAGGATGTGTTCTGGAAAAAGCCGGCTTAGATCAAACAGGTATTGGTTGGGAACATAGATTTCGGTTTCATCCTCATCTATTTCCCCATTCTCCAGATAATGTCGATCAAGAGCCAGCCCCAAAATTTTGAAATGAACTGGAAAACCCGCAATCTGCAGCATAAGTTTATTCAGATATTCTTCATCCGCTTTGGCATCTTCTGTCACTCCGGCTGCATCCATAAAATAACTAAACCGAGTAAGCTTGATGGGATGCGTGACACTGCGCATATCCGAGTTGATTTCAATTCCGCTGCCACTGCCCCCCAGTCCCACGATATGGGTATGATGATCTATCAATGTATCTGCTGCGAATGGGGCCAGGGCATCACGAATCAGGGACTTTGCCGCAGGGCTTAATTCGCCGGCATTGGAATCCAGCATTTCGGATTTACACCCCAACAACATCATAGTGATGGGGATCAGAATTAATATTTTTTTATTGGCCACGAGTTCCTTTAGATAAAAGAAAAGGGAGTGCCGTACAGACACTCCCAATTACTAAGATGTCGCTATATTACAGCTTGGTTTCTGCTACCACACCTGCAACATGATCAGCAGTCACCTTAAGGGCTGCTTTTTCAGCGGCAGTTAATTCAACTTCAATAATCTTTTCAACGCCGCCAGCTCCAATCACACAAGGAACACCAATAAAAAGACCATCGATGCCGTATTCGCCTTCACAAAGACCGGCACTTGGAATGATCCGTTTTTTATCCAGAAGATAGGCTTCCGCCATCTCTATGGCTGACTGGGCAGGACTAAAAAAGGCAGATCCATTCCCTAATAGCTTCACTATTTCACCTCCTGCCATGCGAGTTCTTTTCTCGATAGCATCCAGAGTGTCTTTGTCCAGCAATTCTGTCACTGGAACGCCACCCACAGTTGCCAGACGGGTAAGGGGAACCATGGTATCACCATGCCCACCAAGAACCAGACAGGTCACATCCTGAGTCGAATAGCCCGTTTCCATTGCGATAAATGCTTTAAGCCTTGAGGAGTCCAGGGCGCCAGCCATCCCAATAACTTTATTTTTAGCAAAGCCAGATACTTTATAAAAGGCATAAACAATAGCATCCAGGGGATTAGAGACCACAATCACAAAAGCATTTGGCGCATACTTTTTAACATTTTCTGCCACATTAGAGATGATTTTCAAGTTGATCCCCAGCAGATCATCACGCGACATACCCGGTTTACGAGGAACTCCGGCGGTGATGATCACAACATCAGATTCAGCTATATCAGCATAATCACTGGTACCTTTTATATTTACATCGCAGCCTTCCAGAGGTCTCATTTCCATCAGATCCAAGGCTTTGCCTTGGACAGGACCTTCAAAATCAGGAATATCAAGTATGACAACATCCCCTAATTCTTTCTGGGTTGATATCAGGGCTAAAATCTGCCCTATCTGACCACCACCAATTAGACTTATTTTTTTTCTACTCATGCTAATTCTCCTTTTAATAAAATTGATTTTATTATGTGTCGACTTCAGGAATATCCCCAACGGAAACATCTATTCCTGATTAGACTCCCCTACTTAATGATTGTCTTTTGTCCGTTTCCCCCCTTTAATAATTGTCTTCCAAATATCTTCGACCACTTCGGTCGCTAAATTATTGTTTGATTTTTCAATCAGGCGTTGGATCAATTCCTGTTCTCGTTCAGGTGTGAATAAGGGGATGCCCTCTTCGATCTTTAGCCGCCTGATACTAATCGTTTCATCAATTCGTTTCTGAATCAATTCCAATATTTTTGCATCCAATTCATCGATCTTTTTTCGGTGTTCTGATATCCTGGTCCCCATGTGCTTTAATATAGACTAAAAGCTGATCCACCGTGATTGATTTCCTTAATTATTTCCCAAATATTCTGGCACAATATGGCGAATCTTGTCTTCTATTTCGTAATTACCGATTCGTGATTAGATTGCGGCATGGTTGAACGAACTTTTTTTGCGGAATGGGTCCTTCCCATCGTCAATCCCCCAGTCAAAGATGGCTTTATCTCAGTTGCGAATGGAAAGATTAGCTCCATAGGCAAACAGAGCGAATTCAGTGGGGATCGTAAGCTGGTTCAGGACCTGGGGCATGCCGTAGTGACACCCGCTTTGGTAAATGCCTTATTTCACCCAGACTACCCCGTAGCAGATCCACAGACAACTCCACGAGGTAATTTTTTCAATTGGATGCATTCAGGGATAAATCATACACGAATGAGTTCCAGACTGGATGTTGAAAGCGATCTTCTGAGCGCTATCAAACGCTGCTATGACTATGGTACAGTAGCTATTGGAATTCGTACTCGCTATGCTGAGATAAGTAAACATCTTGAACATTCCGGGCTCTATTCTGTGGTTTTTCAATTGCTCAACGGTTTTCGTGAGGGGGACGCTTTTGAAATCTGGAAAAATCGTAGCCAATTTGAAAATACAGATTTAACTCGATTCTATCATGCAGGTGAATTCTTGTTTAACCTGAATCCAGAAGTGTTCAGGAGTATCGCACGTACCCAGGACAAGATTGCTCTTCCTATATCCTTCATGAAGGATGAAGATGTCTTTTTTATGAAGGGTCAAGGGCGAATTTATCAATACCTCCTGGGGAAGGGGGATATGGACTACAGGTGGCAGGCTCCACGTACTTCACCCCTGCGCTATTTTCTTAATAATGCGTTTGCGGCAGAAGATAACATCTTGAGTCAAGTCATTACCCTTGAAGAGGAGGAACTTGATCTGCTAAGCCAACGGCCAGAAACTTTTCACATGTGCCTCCATCCGCGCTTTGATCGTCAATGGGAATTTGGCACGGCGCCTGGTCAACTGATTCGTGACAAAGGATTCAATATCTGCCTGGGAACATTTGCAGAACACATGGATATTCGAGCAGAGATGCGCTCAGCCTCAGCAGAATATGGCTTTCGATCGGATGAGATTATGCGCATGGCCACTCTAAACGGCGCCAAAGCTTTAGGTTTTGCAGATAGGATTGGGAGTTTGGAGCCCGGCAAAGACGCAAAGATCTATTCTATTCACTCGGAGACCAGCATTGCGGACCCCTACAATATAATTCTTTTTACCAACGAACGTTTGCACCAGATTTCCTGATTTATTGCACCCGAATTAGAATAACACTTCAGCGGCAGTGTTTTTACCCCTTATGGCAACCTAGCCAGAGTTAGATATAAAATGAATCACGCCCTCCTGGGTTCAATCAGGAGAACAATATGTCTTTCGTTTATTAAAAGTTCCAGCGCAGGCCGAGTGTGGGTAATGCCTTAATTCCATCCACAATATCACCATTTTCATCTCTGACAAACCCGGAACTAATTTCTACTTCAGTTCCAATAGCGAGATGTTCATTGGCATTGTACCAAACTTGAGGTTCTGTTTGTAATACCAGTCTTTTCCCATCGCTACCATCCCCAGCCTCATCCTCAGTCCAGAGGTCTATAAAACCTGAGAATTCAACATTGCCATCCATCAAAGGTATAAACCAGGTCGTGGTCAATTGAAAATCTGCTGATTTAGCTCCCTGGAATGAACGATACAGGATATCCAGTGGTAAGGCAACAAATCCCAGATCAAAATAATAATTCACACCCACCATCCAGGCCTGACCTAGTGACCCAAAATTTGCCACACCATCATTATATTGCACAGTGGCGGAGAGATTATTAATTGGTGTTGCGAATGAGCGAGCGATCTCCCAATATACCAACGAAACCCCTTTCACTTCAGGTGCATCATATTCCATATCCACAAACCAAAAGGTGGAGCCATATTTGTCTGGCTTGAACATCTCAAGTGTAGAAACAAGATATTCCCGATCACTGGAAGCCTCATAGTGAAGCTGCAGGTTTTGTGAAATTGCTATGGAACATAAGATTAAAACAACTGGAACTATTTTATGGATCATGGACCACTCCTCAATATTTACCTAATCACATCTTCCGTACAAAACGACCTGATTCACCCGGGTCCGCTGTGAATTTCATCCGGCGCAAATAACGGATGTGCACCGGTACACTGCAATAGGTAATATAGGTGTGGAATTCTTTTTCCTGCATCATCCCCCGAAATTCTCTGAAAAAGTACCTGGCACTTTCATAATCTCTGTACATGGGTATTTCATAGTCCAGGTGAATTCTAATAATACCCCCTTCCAGATGCTCATAAATGAATAGTCCAACTGGAACAACATTTCGGGTAATAAAGATGGTCCGATATCGTCGCAATTCCTCCATGTTCACTTCTGGAAAATGCTTCCGAATATCTCGGATATAATACTCAATAAAACGGGGCAGAAAAATACTGGTATCCCACGAAATAGGGATGAGGTGAAATTGATCCCGGGTCAACACAATCCGAATCAGATAATAGACATCGACCCCAACAATAAATCCATTAACCACTAAAACAGGATAAATGCGCAGCAAAAAGCCATACACGGTGAAGGCAATCGCCCCCAAAAGGTTAATCCAGCGTAGGCGCCGGATATTGGTCATGGTTAGAGAGACAGCCACCACAATGGAAGCGATGTATCCCAGCCAATCGGTCCATTCCAGCATCATAACAGCGTAAGGCTACCTGAATTTCCATCAAGCCGTACCCTGGCACCCAATGGCAGACTCATCTTGCGCATGTTATGACCATAAGCCAGATTGCTAATAATGGGGAAATCAACATCCCCAATAATCCCGCTGACCAATTCCTCCAGGCTAAAGTCGTCCTCATCGGCTGTTTCCCAGGTGTCGATAAATTGTCCCAGCATAAGTCCTTGAATGCGCTCCTCACCATGAAAAAAGCCAGCCATTTTAAACTGACTCAACATTCTGTCGAGGTGTTGGACATTTTCACCAATATCCTCCAAAACCATGATACCACCTGCAACATCTGGAAAATAAGGTGTTCCCATCAGGTTATTAAATAAGGAGAGACAGCCCCCTACCAGCGGACCCTCCCCTGACCCACCTCTAATCATTTTATGGGGTATATCATCAGGATTTCGAAGCACCTGCCCTGAAAATGGCTTGCTTACCAGGTCCCAGAAACTTTTTTCAGTATATGAGTCAATCCCACCTTCTGCAGCCATTTCAACGGCAACCATTGCACCAGAGATGGTTACCAGGCCTGTTTCAACACCCAGAGCGCATTGGAGAGCCGTGATATCTGAATACCCTACAAAAAACTTTGGGTGCTGGGTAATAAGTTCATAATCCAGATCATCCAGATAGCGGGGTGTGCCATATCCGCCCCTGCTGCAAATGATCATATCCACCTCGTCATCCGCAAAAGCAGCGTGGAGGTCAGCTAACTGTTCAGGACCGTGACCGGAAAGATATTTATTCTTTCCCCACAAATGTGATCCTTCTTTAATCCGGTAACCCTTTTGTTTGAGATAGGCGATACCGGTTTTTAGCTTTTCAGGTTTGGGCGCGGAAGCTGGTGAAATAACAGCAATGGTAGCACCAGGTTTGAGGGGTTCAGGAATAATCATAAGACTTCATATTTGTTCAAAAACCTAAAAGGGCACTCTGAAGCGAGTGCCCTTAATCGAAAATGTTTATAAATCGTCCAGTGCTTCTTGAGCATCAGCTTGTAGAGTTCTATCACTATCTGTGTCCGCCTTGGCATTGATTGCTTTGCGGAACCAGGTTTCTGCCTTGCCATCATCGTCCAGTTCGCTATAACAATAGCCTATATAAAGCATGTTGCGAATATCTTTACTATCCAGGGCATGGGCTTTGTTAAAAAACTCAAGTGCTTCCTCAAAAGAAGCTTCAGGTGGTGTTGCATAGATGAGACTGGCGATCTGCCGTTCAATCCAGGAAAGGTCTGATAAAGCATAATGCCAGCGCCCCATGACATGGTAATTTGCATCATCAGTGGGATCATATTTAATGGCCAACAGGGTGTGATCCCGCATACCATAAGAATTCTTAATTTTTTGTTCGGTACCCTCCGCTTCACCGACTTGCCCGTGGTGAATAGCGTACCATTTGTGGGCTGCGGCACTTTTATCGTCTAGAGCCAGGGCTTTTTCGGCAAATTCACGACCCTTATACAGAAATGGTTTTTTGTAATCCATATCGTTGGGTTTACGGTCGGCAAAATCAAAATAGCCTCGACTTATCTTCCAAAGGATTTCAACATTCTTACTATCAAAATTGTAGGCTTGTTGAAGTAGCTCCATGGTTGCATCATAATCTTTGGCTTCGTGAGTTACTTCAGCTTGTAGTAACAGGTCCGCCACGGGATCAACAATCACTTCCTCAGCTGGGTCAACGATCACCTCCTCAGCTGGGTCAACGACCACTTCCTCAGCTGGGTCAACGATCACTTCCTCAGCAGGATCAGCCGGGTCCTGGGCATAGGCAAAAAGTGCCAGACCCAAAATCAAAATAAACAACATACTTTTTTTCATATTCTCTCCTTTATTCATTATTCTTGGATAATGTCATGGTGATCAAACAGTACAACTCGCTGAACCATTTTTCCTTCAGCATTAAATTCTTCGAGGACAGTCCGATTTTCCTCATCGATATATTTATAGCGACGTTCCGTTAGAATGATCCCTTTCAGGTCATCACGGAGAATCTCCCGATCCTTTCTTCTGTCATCACGGTAGGTGGTCGTTCTGGAACAGATATGCTGTCCACGGACACCCATAATAAAATAGCCTGATTCACGACCAAAGTCATTGTATTCGCGACGGATCATAAAATTTGAATTGGCCGGACTGAAAGTAGATCCAAAAACTGTCCTGAAAAGAGCCATTTCTGAGGCATCATTTTTAAATATGCTCTCTTCTCGGAGTTGGCCTGTATTATCAAACAATCTCTGCGAATAGTGATTTCCGTATGTATCATATTCATTTTCCAGATGGTTTTGAAGGACATTGTCAGCATCAAAGTGTTTTATCAATACAGGTTTACCATCACTTATGGTGACCTGAGTAAAATTAGATCCAGAGATAGAATCAAGCGGTACAAATACTGATTTCCCGGGTTTATCCCACCCGACATAATAATAGCTTGAATCCTGTGGCTGAGCACAGATACAACTAACAACAATAATAAATCCGAATAACTGTTTCATGTTTGGCCTTAAAAATACACGGAGGCCTAAAAATACAAAGTGATATGTCGCATGGTTTATCGATTTACGATATCGAATTAATCTGAAAACACCAACACATTCCCCGGATCAGGTCAAACCTTTTCCATTCTCAGGTTCTCACACTTAAACACAAAGTTTTCCAGAATTAGGTTTTACGCTTTTTTTTCTTTGCTGCAGGAAATAGGATATTATTGAGGATCAAGCGATAGCCCGGTGAATTGCGGTGCAACGACAATTGCGTGGGAGGATCTCCAACAAAATGTTGATAGTCTTCAGGATCATGTCCCCCTAAAAATGTAAATGTACCTTTTCCTGAATTACCATGGATATACTTCACCTGCTCCTGGCCAGGTACATCCCCCATTACAACGATGTGTTTTTTTATCAGGGATCTGCGAAAGCCAGTGGTTTGTCCCATGAATCCCTTCACAATACCAACATGATTTTGAGTGAGCATGGTAGGGACAGGGTCCCATTTTGCGGAAAATTCAAACAATGTGAAATAGTCAGCTTCTGCACCCCTTGTCCGTGGACGATCGCTGGGTGGTTCATCAATATTACTGTATTCGTAAACCATGGGATCGGTAATAATGTTAAAATTTTCAAATGCCATCGTCTTAGTATAGTCCAATTTTGATTGTGCCTGGGGATCAACAGCATCATGATCATAGGGCTTTGCAACCATATCAACTCCCTCAGCTGACAGGGCAATATCCAATGCATCTGTGGCACTGCACATGGCAAAGACGAACCCGCCATTGATCACATAATCACGAATTCTACGACCAACCGCCTTCTTCTCTTCGGAGACGCTTTTGTATCCTCTTAACTTCGCAAAAGCTTCATAATCACTTTGTTGTTTTTGATACCATGATGCGTTGCGGTAGCTACGATAGAATTTTCCATATTGGCCAGTGAAATCCTCATGATGCAAATGCAGCCAATCATATTCACTGAGTTTTCCATCAAGAACATCTGCATCCCAGATCACCTCATACTCTACTTCCGCATAAGTCAATGCCAGGGTGACGGCATCGTCCCAGGGTTGTTTCCCCGGTGGTGAATATACCGCCACTTTGGGCGCCTTCTCCAGAAGCACGATATCCATGTTGTTGGTTTCGATAACTGCGTAAATATTGAGTTCGGCCCCTGCTGGAACCGTTTCAAATCTCACATCCCTTAAGCGGAGCTCCCTAACGATTTCTCCGAAATTATCCAACAGAAAGCTTCCCCCACGATAATTCAACAGCCATTCGATGTTGATATCGCGTTCCAGAACCCAAAATGCTATGCCATACGCTTTTAGGTGATCAGTCTGGGTCTCATCCATGGGGATCAGGATTTTCTGGCCCATCACTGAGCCAAGCAACACCAACCATAGGATTGAATACTTTAAAATTCTCATGAATCTGCTCCGATGAGTTGCCGCAGTCTAATTCGAAGTTCCTGAATTCCCAGATATCCGGGATGCTCCACAATGACCTCCTCATAGTACGGAATTGCGGCTTTTGGATCATTATTAACAAACTGTAGCTGTTCGCCGCGCCAGATTAATACATTTGGCCGCCAATCGGATTCAGCAAAAGAATCCAGAAATCTGTCCATTGCCTCAGTCGCCAGTACATATTTTTTTAATGAGAGTAACAGTTGGATTGATCTTACGGCTGCCTCATCTGCTATGGTTTCCGAATCACCATCTATTTGCTCTAACAGATCGATGGCTTCAGATAATTTGTGTTGACCAATTAATCTTTCAGCCTTCAAATATTGTTGGAGCTGAGGATTGTCTGACCCACCATTCCCTTCCAGCAGGGCTGTAAGTTCAAGACCATCGTTAAAGAGAGGATCTGAAGGAGAAGCGGCACCGCTAAGATTGAGTAATTCTTTCTTGAGACCTGGAATGTCTACTTGATGGACAAATATTTTAATTTTGGATGCAACAATTTGGGGGTCGTCATCATCCATATTTAGTTGGCTGATTATCTCATCCAGGCTTCTCAGGGCCTTGGTAGTATCTCCTCGGACAAGCCATGCATCCACTAGTCGCATTCCAGCAGACAATCTCAATTCACGACTTCGACTATTGTTAAATATATGCTGGAATCCGTTTATAGCGCGATCCACATCGGCGCTGACCGTCAATTGAATTTCTGCAATATGATAGGAAGCCTCAAAAGCTTCAGTAGTCTTAGGCAAAAGAGTCTGTAGACTATCGTACAATTTCAATGTTCTCTCCAGTGAGGCATCATTCCCAGCTGTAAACTGGACATCCAGATCAAGAAATTGATTCCCGGGGAAATAGCCACTGAGTGATCGGTAGGGTTCGCTGTATTGTAAACGATGTTCGTAGGTCGATGCGAGTTGCAAGAGCGCCTCTCCAATCTGTCTCCTGTCATTACTATTGGCCGAAATGAAAAGATACAGATCTGCGGCGGCTCCCCAGGCTTGCTCTGCCGCAAGATCATTGGCGATGGCAAAGACATCATTCATTGATTTGCTCACATCAGATGAAAGTACGGTTTCTACACACTCCCTGTATTTTTTTTCATGGAGATAAATTTTGGCGAGAGACAACAAAATAGGCTGGTGATCACCTGGTGTTCGCAAAACCGCTTCAAAACTTTCACTAATTATCTCAAAAGCTCCGTCATTTTCCAACAGGCGAATTAATTGATTACTAATGTGGTCCAGCATGCCTGGATTCCGGTCCAGATGAGAAAGATATTCTTTACTTGCCAGATCATAGTTGTGTTTTGCAGCATAGATGCGAGCGAGATCATAAGCAAAAGCATGAGGTTCATTTATATTTTGCCGGCCCTCAATAAGGAGTTGATTCGCCTCGACAACAACACCGGATTCTAGCATACCATTGGTAACCGAGGTGTAGGCAAATCGATCCCCCC
>JABMPR010000254.1 GCA_013202895.1 bacterium
GTTGAGACTGCTCAAAACGGTGGAATTGCACATTTAAAAGATATGGGATATAATGCTGTGGAATTTCTACCGCTTCAGGAATTTGGAAATATCGAGCTAGATTTTAAAAATCCTGATCTGTTTGCCTGGAATGACTGGAATCCCTATGAAAATAATCACTGGGGCTATATGATATCCTTTTTCTTTGTTCCTGAAATCTATTATGGATCAGATGGCACAAATGAAAGAGAGCTATGGGTAGGTCAGGATGGTCGTGCTGTTGATGAAATGAAGGCAATGGTAAAGACCCTCCACTCAGAAGGCATCTCAGTTATTATGGACGTTGTTTATAACCATGTATCCCAGTATGATGCCAATCCCTTCAAACTCTTAGATAAATCCTATTATTTCAGGCTGGATGCCCGTGGTGATTATCTCTCCAACAGCGGTTGTGGCAATGATTTTAAAACTGAAAATAGTATATCCCGCAAAATGATTGTAGAGAGTTTGCTGTATTGGATGCACGAATATCACATTGATGGCTTTCGTTTTGATCTTGCCGCCATGATTGATCTGGAGACAGTAGCTGCTATTACGAAAGCAACTCGGGCTGTCAACCCGGATGTACTCCTGATTGGGGAACCCTGGGGCGGTGGAGCTTATAATCCTGGCGAGCTGGCAGAACACGATTGGGCCTCCTGGAATGACCATTTTCGCAATAGCGTGAAGGGCCGAAATCCAGATAAGACAGACTACGGGTTCATTTTCGGAAAACTCTGGGATGGAAATGATACAGAGCATTACAAAAAATTGATGCGAGGTTATCTAAAATCTGAAGGTGGTCATTTTGTCCACCCATCTCAAAGTGTGAATTATTTGGAGAGTCATGATGACAACACCTTGGGTGATTTCATCCGACTTGCTCTTGGGAAAGTTGGCAAAGACGAGAAAGTGACTCGGGAGCAGATTGCCAAACTTTCTACTACAGAAATTCGGATTCATAAATTTGCCGCTTTGAACCTTATGGTGAGCCAGGGACCGGTAATGGTCGCCCAAGGTCAGAGCTGGGGTCGTGGAAAGGTGATTGCCAATAGTATCGGATCGGATCCCAAGGCGGGTCAATTGGATCATAACTCCTACGAAAAGGATGATGAGACCAACTGGCTCAACTGGAATGAAAAAGCTCTGAATCAAGAATTGGTGGATTATTACCGGGGATTGATAGGGATTCGAAACAAGTTTGATGAGCTCAGGAATTGTGATCCTGATTTTCGTCAATTTATTGATGGAGAAGATAAGCTTTCATTCGGTATCAGCTTAAATGGTGACAAGCATCTTTTAATACTGCTTAATGCCAATCCCAAATCTTCTGTGAAGTTCGCTTTGCCAGAAGGAGATTGGAAAATATTGGCTGATGCCCGCTCTGCTGCTCCTGAAGCCAGGGGAGTAAGAGCCAAATCCATCCAGGTGCAGCCTCAAAGCGGCATGATCCTCGTCAAATAGGAGTATTTATGAAATCGACCACAAAATATCTTCATTTCAACGTAGCTGAGCGAATGGGTTTTGTAAACATAACTGGTGATGTAGAAGATGTCGTCCGTGAAAGCGGGGTACAAGAAGGTCTTTGTCTGGTGAATGCCATGCATATAACAGCTTCCGTTTTCATCAATGATGAAGAATCTGGACTCAAGGAAGATTATAAGCGCTGGTTAGAGTGGCTAGCTCCCTTTGATGCCAGTCCTGAGCGCTACCATCATAATCGCACAGGTGAGGACAATGGTGATGCCCACCATAAAAGACAAATTCTGGGTCGCGAAGTGGTTGTTGCCATCACAAAAGGTCGCTTGGACTTTGGCACCTGGGAACAGATTTTTTATGGTGAGTTTGATGGTCGCAGAAATAAGCGGGTATTGGTAAAAGTTATCGGGCAATGATTTGAGTTGGATTTTAAGCTAAGCCCAGTCCATTTGTTCTATTCCCAACGCCAAGGTTTCCACTGAACCCCGCCCTGAGAAGAATCCAAAACACTAGATACTAAAGCCCAAGTTCTTTCTTGACTTCTTTGGTCCAAATCACATATCCATCCGAATTCATATGCAGACCATCATCGCTAAAAATTTCTGGTCTTGGCTGGCCGTCTTCATCCAGCATAAGCGAAAAGACATCGACATAATAGAGACTTTCGTGTAATTCTGTATGAGCCTTAATGAGAGCATTGGCTTGAGCCATGCGCTCCAGATACTCTATCCGTGCCAGGCTGGGTTTGATCGAGATAAAAAAGATAGGTAACGTGGGCCATTTCGAGAGCAGTTTCGTTACAAAAGTCTGATAATCCTCAAAAACTTGCTGCGGTGTTTTTCCTGAAGCAATATCATTGTCACCCTCATAAACCACTACAGCATTCGGGTAATAGGGGAATACAATATCATCCATGAAATAAATCAGGTCTGACATGTGCGAACCACCAAACCCTCGATTGATGGTATTCAGCTCTGGAAAATCGGCTGCTAAACTTTTCCATCCATGGATACTGGAGCTTCCAATGAATAGCACCGAATTTGGGCGTGGTTTTTTGATTGAATCAGCCGAATGAAACTCTGCAATAGCATTTGAAAACCGAAGAGGATCAACAACGACCTCCTCTGGGGCTGTTTCTGGAGCTGGACCACAGCTTAGAATAAACAGGCAGATGAGGGCAAAAATTGCTGACAAAAATCCAATTGTACTTCGTCGATTCATGATAATTCTCTCTTTTATGATATATAATTTAAGTTGTAAGATTTAGTCCTGAAATATGCCCGGAGTAATGTCCACGGTCAACATAATATTAGAAACGATCATCGGCTTTGTGGGTCTTAAAGTGTGGGGTTTTACCCTCCAGCCAACCCACCGAAATCCCCTCGGCATGATCAATATCGGGAATAAAAGGTTTGATGTCCAGCAATGGGGTTCCATCAAGAATATCCAATCCGTCCACCTTTAAAATATTCGACTCAATTGAGACCAGATCAACAAGTGAAAGACCAATAGGGTTTGGCCGCGAAGGGGCTCTTGTGGCAAATATCCCTCGAGTCTGATCATCCAGATAGGGTGTCACTTCCAGCAGTGAATCGGTCATTTTATGAAAATAAAACACAAGAAAAATTTTCGAGAATCCTTCCAGGTCTTTTAAACCCGCTCTGAATTCTGGAAAGAGTTCTACCTCACCAGGCGAGCGATGGAGCCGACTGGGTTGAATGGGAGTGCCTTCCTTGATCTTATGCAAGGAATGGATGATTCCGATGGGCTCAAATATTATGGATTGCATACTCATTCAGTTGCTCCTACAAAAATCCCTAATTTGTTCATAAATAATATCGGGTTGATCAGCATGTAGCCAGTGTCCGGCATCAGCAATCGTCTTAAGCCTGGATAGTGGGAAATAATTTAGTATCTCGTGATCCAGAGCCGCTGGTAAATAATCTGATCTGGCTCCTCGCAGAAAGAGGACAGGACCATAATAGGATGCATCAATATCGAGTCCGGCTACCAATTCATCATAGTAATCAAGCAAAGCATCCCTGTTGAATTTCCAGTCAAAACTGCCATCCACCCGGCGCATGATATTCTTTAGCAGAAATTGGCGTATGGGTCCCTCAGAGATATATTTTTTGAGTTCCTTCTCAATCTCCTGACGATGGGAATAATTGCTTAGATCCAAATTTTCCAGGACCGCAAGCAGACTGGCGTGTTTAGCCATAGTCTCGGCCACTCCGATATCTAGAACGACGAGGTCAATAACCTTTTCTGGATATATCGATGCGAAAAGCATGGCCACCTTACCCCCCATGGAATGCCCAACAATATGAGCAGCTTCAATTTTTGTAGAACACATGAATTGATCCAGATCGCTTACCATCTCAGCATAACTCATAACTGATTCATGGGGTGAGCTCCCGTGATTTCGTTGATCTAAAGCATATACTTGAAAATCCACTCCCCATTTGCCAGCCAGAGTATGCCAGTTATCTGATGACCCGAATAGGCCGTGCAGGATAATCAGGGCCTGACCTTTACCGTATTTCCGATAGTGCAGATTCACTATTTTAGCAGCAATACCTTTTGGGTTTGATGAATTGAGCCCTGTTCAAGTCGAATTAGATAGACTCCCGTGGGGACTTCTTCCATTATCTGATTGCGACCATCCCAGCTTGATTGATAGATTCCTGGAATCAGGACTTCATCTAAAACTGATCTCACTTCCTGACCCATCATATTGAAGACGGCAATTTTTATTCTGCCCTGCCCGGCAATCCTGAATTCAAAAGTCGTTTGAGCATTGAAGGGATTGGGGAAGCTCGGAGAGAGTCGAATTGATACAGGCTCAAAACTACTGGTAGAACTTGTTTGATCTGAGGGAATAAATGTTACCAGAAATTCACCCCCGATGTCGGCTGGGATGATGAGATTCCGACCATCCTGTTCAAAACCGGTATAGTCCTCACCATTCATTTGTATGGATTCTATTGAAAGAGGGTAAGAATCAGACATAATGGGATTGAGTTTGACCGTACGCTCTACAGATTCAGTTTCGAACCAATAATATAGCGAGAATGGGCTATTATGGAAAAATAGCGACCCATAGATGTAGGTATAATAACCGGTTTCAATGGAGTGGTAGCCAGCTTTTCCACCACCTCCCTTATTCAAACCCCAGGTTTGATCTCCGTAACGGGTTCGGTTCTCGTAGACATCCCCGTAGGTGTGGTCAACAAAATGCTGCATAAAAAAGTGAAGCGTCTCGTCAGCCATTTGCAGATAAGAGTCATTTTCAGTAACACTCCATAACTCTAATCCAGCCGTAATGGCCTGCTCCATCTGCCACCAGGCTTTGGCTGTATCTGGATTACCCCACATGAGCATTTCACCTGTTGTTCGGTTATAATCTTTGTAGGGGCCACCAAAGTCATGGTCATAGCCATTGTCCAGCACATCAGCGGCCAACAGTTCTGCGGCCTCCAAATATTCAGGTCTTGGGTCAAGATGATAAACTCGCATAAGGCACCATGCTGATTTGAGGACATGTCCCATGATTGTCATGGTCTCCCCATTATCCCAATTCCAGTTGGAATCAAATTCTTCTACAAAGCCTATGGTTTGAGCAGGCATCGAAGCTACAAGGTGATCCATAATTTGGTCACAGACCTGATGCAAGCGGTCAAGATAAATCTGATCTTCGGTCTGCAGGTAGAGACTCAATAGATGAGTGGTAATCGCATCCACCGTGGCGTTAAAACTTTTATCATAAGCGACACTTCCGCTATAGGTGGCCCAGTCATAATAGCCATCAAAGCCTTCCCGGTTGTCCCAGAACACATCCTCCAAATGGGTATATCCCTGCAGCAACATGGATAAATCGAGGGAGTCACCAAAAACTTCAAAAGCTGCAGCCGGACCCAGCAGTGCGTAATGTTCATCAAAAGCAGATCGATTACTGGTGGCGTCAATCACATCCCCGTTTATATCCAACTGAGAAAACCAGCCGCCGTTGATATCATCCCAGGCATGTTCGTACATAAAATCAAGACCCGCTTCTGCGTATTCACGATAGATGTCATCACCTGTCATCATATAAGCTCGTGAAAAGCCATAGACATTTCGAGTTTGAGTCAAGAGATTTTTGTTGGTACCCCAGGCGCTGATAACATTTCCATAGCGATCAATATTGGTATAAAAACCACCTCGCTCTTGATCCAGGGCATTCATCCAGAATTGAGCACAGCTATCCACATA
>JABMPR010000255.1 GCA_013202895.1 bacterium
AAGCAGTTCGGCTTTATGCAGCAGGGTCTCAAGAAACGTCATAGAAAAAAAGCAAAATTAATTAAGCCTGGAGATCATTTCTTCTTTTATGTGACAGGCTACCAGAAACTGGCGCTCATGGTTAGAGTTGAATCCTTTGTAACACAATCCCAGGATAAAGTCTGGGTCAATCTGGGGAAGAATCCTGACGAATGCTACCCCTGGCGTTTTGAAATTTCACCCCTGGTCATTTTGGATGAGAAAGCATGGATATCAATGGATAAATATTCTGACAAACTATTACATTTCAGGAAATGGCCACAAAAAAATTGGAGACTGGGACTCCAGGGACAAATACACGCTTTGAGAGATGAAGATTCCCTGCTTTTAGAAAAGACCTTCCTGTACCACGGACACAATTAAATTCTTCATAAATAGCTCTTCTCTCAACATAATCGGTGTAATAATTGCATATGTTTTAATTCCCGAGATCTGACAAATCCGGGTGTGACCTTTAAATTATTTTGTACAGATTGCGTTATGATTGATATGGCGGTTTGGCTAGATTGCTTATAAAACTTAAAGGATTACCAAATATGTCTTTCGATTTGAGTGCCAAGAAACACACCTTAAGACTGCTTCATCATAATGTTGCTATTGTATCATCTGGATTTGGTTCAAACGCCGTTGGAGCTACGGTAACCTGGTTTATGCAATCTAGTTTTGAGCCCCCATTGATTTGCATGGCGGTTAAAGTTGATAGCCGCCTATATGAAGCGATACGCACAAACCAAAATCTTGTCATAAGCCTGGTTAAAAAAGATGATAAGGCCTTGGCCGGTGCATTTTTCAAACCTGGTACATGGGATGACAATGAATTTGGAGGATTTCCTGCCAGAGCTCACGAATTTGGAGGCGCCATCATAGAATCCAGTCCCGCATGGTTGGCTTGTGAAGTAAAAACCATCGTCGAGGAAGGCGATCACCACCTGATCGTTTGTGAAGTGCTTGATAGCGGTATCAATAATGAAGATGAACAAGCCATGTGTCTCTCTGAGACCGCATGGCATTACGGAGGATAATTCCTATGCTTAGCGGTTGGGAAAAAGCAATATTCATACTGGTCGTGCTAGGTTCTCTGGGAGCAACAAGAACCACTTTTGGCAATATGTTCAAGATCATCTCACGTGGATCAAACCCCATAGACTGGTCCAAGGTGTTCAAACGAATTCCTGCTGGAATTATGGCCTTTCTGGGAACACCCTTATTTAAAACTCGACCCCTTGTATCCATTGTACATACTGGTGTTGCCTGGGGATTTATCCTCTATATGCTGGTAAACTTATTTGATATCTTTTATGGATTAATCCCAGACTTTCACCTCCTGCCCAATGCTGTCCTGGGTGATTTTTACCGTCTATTTGTAGATGTATTTAGCCTGATTGTCCTGGCTGGAATTATATATTTTTTGATCCGTCGTTTTATTCAGAATGATCCGAATTTACACATCAATGAATCTGTAATGGTCTATGAAAAAGCACGTAAGGGAGTCGATCGCGATTCCGCTTTAGTGGCATTTTTTATTTTCTTCCATGTGGGTTTTAGATTTGTGGGTGCCAGCTTTGAGATCGCTCAATCCCAGAGCGATGCCTTTCAACCTGCAGCTTCAGCCTTGGCCCTTGCCTGGGGTGGGATGAGCTCCGAGGCACTGGTCTTTGGCGAACATTATTTCTGGTGGCTGGCAATCGGTCTGATCCTGCTATTTATCCCTTATTTTCCAACGACCAAACATGCCCATCTTTTTATGGGACCCCTCAATCATATGTTGCAAGAAGATCGACCAGTATCGGCTTCATTTGAAACGATTGATTTTGAAGACGAGACGCTGGAACAATATGGCGCAGCATTTCTTGAACACCTTCCTCAAAAGGAAATTCTAGATGCTTATGCCTGTATTATGTGTAATCGCTGTCAGGACGCCTGCCCCGCCTATATTACGGGGAAACCCCTATCCCCATCCGCTATTGAGGTTAATAAACGCTATTATATCCGTGATCATATTAGCGAGCTTGTGGAAGATAATACATCAGGCGATAGACTGACCGATTGGATGCTTACCGAAGATGCTATCTGGGCTTGCACGAGTTGTGGTTACTGCGTTGAGGTTTGTCCTGTTGCCAACGAACCCATGGTTGATATTCTTCGCATTCGTCAGGATCTGGTCATGATGGAAAGCAAGTTTCCTAAAGAGGCCATAACAACTTTCAAAAATCTGGAGGTAAATGGCAATCCCTGGGGGCAGTCCGGGCAAGATCGCGAAAAGTGGGTCGAATCCCTTGATGTACCCAGAATGCGCGATAAGGGGGAAGCAGAATATCTTTACTGGGTTGGCTGTGCCGGTGCCTATGACGCTCGAGGACAAGCCGTTTCACAGGCGATGGTGAAACTGCTTAATAAAGCCGGAATAGACTATGCTATTCTGGGTACAGAAGAAACCTGTACCGGTGATTCCGCCCGTCGTCTGGGTAATGAATATCTATTTCAAATGCTGGCTCAACAGAATATCGAAACCTTTGATAAATATAATGTTAAGAAAATTATTACTCAATGCCCTCATTGTCTCAATGCCTTTAGGAATGATTATGCTGCATTGGGAAAAACATATGAAGTCGTGCATCACACGCAGCTTTGGGATGAACTCATCAAAGCCGGCAAACTCTCCCCTAACCGACCAAATAATTCAAAGATCAGCTATCATGACTCCTGTTATCTTGGTCGGCACAACGATATATACGATGCCCCCCGAAATGTTATCAGCGCTATTCCTGGTGTAAAATTGGAGGAATTCCCCCGTACTGGGAATGAAGCCCTCTGCTGCGGAGCCGGTGGTGGTCGTATGTGGTTGGAAGAAACTCTGGGTGACAAAACCATCAACCTTGAGCGCTTGGAGGATGTAAAAGCGGTAAACCCGAATGAAGTTGTGACTGCCTGTCCCTTCTGCTCGACCATGATCAATGATGGGATCAAAGCAGAAGAAATGGATAAATCCACAGCCAGTAAGGATATTGCCCAGTATTTACTTGATTCAGTTGAAGATTAAGTTGTAAGCATGCCTTGAGAAGGTGGTGGTAGCGTACTATCAGCACCTTTTTCTGTCACTGCACAAAAAACATTTCACAAGCATTCTGGCAATATTAGACTG
>JABMPR010000256.1 GCA_013202895.1 bacterium
ATGTGAACCGAGCGCTCTAACCAACTGAGCCAATCGACCAATCGGCAGGAATATAACGAATGATAATTGAATATCGATTATAGAATGATTTTTGAGCTCTGGTTTCGCAAGCCTCGAACTGAGTTATTAATTGGTTTCGAATCACAGAAAATCAATCCAGGCGCTTCTAATCATCTCAATCGCCAGAGCAACGAGCAGAAGACCCATTATGCGACTCATTATCTCCAAACCCTGTTCACCAATAAATTTCCTGATATATCTGGCATAGTACATCGTTGCCCAAAAAATCAACAGATTTACTAACATCGCAGCTAAAGGAACCCACAGACCATATCTGGAGACCAGCAGTATGATCGCCGTTATCGCACCGGGGCCTGCTATAAGCGGTGTTGCCATGGGAATCACAATATCCTTTGAGTAGTCCTTGGCATCACCAATTGAAATGCCAAGCACATAGAGTAAACCCAATAGCAACAGAATGAGCCCACCACCTACTTGGAATGAGAATATGGAAATACTAAAAAAATCGAGTACTCCTTCTCCAATAAAGACAAATATCGTCAATAAAATTAAAGATACTCGTGCTGCACGATGAGCACTATGTTTGGCTCTATCCTCGGTGAAATCCTTTGTTAAAGTCATAAACACCGGTAAGCCACCAAAAGGATCCATGATTACCAGGAGTGTTACAAAAGCGTGCGTGAAAGCATCAATATCCAAAATCATCCGATCTCCCTCCAGGCTTTAGTGATTGATTCAATCGCCAGTTTGATCATTAATTTCGGTATGCCGGTCTGCATATGTGCTTCACCTAAACTTTTCAGTAGAACGAAATTCAGCTGAGTTTTATCTACCTTTTTATCCAGACGGGTTGTCTGTTCAACAGCTATGGGATCCAGCTCATCAAACGCAACCTGAATTGGGATATGCACTAACAATTCAGAGAGTTTTTTCCATTCCTCTGCAGAAAACTGCCCGACCTGATTCGATAGCCAGCCTGCACCATACATCCCCAGAATAACAGCCTCGCCATGTCTAATCTTACCATAACCTAATGTGGTCTCTATTGCATGTCCCAGTGTATGTCCAAAATTCAAAATCCGCCTGAGATCGGATTCTTTCTCATCTGCAATGACAACTTCAGCTTTCAATTCACAGCTACGGACGATAGCCTGGATTATCTTTTCATTGGCTTTTGATCCCAACAACACATCCATATTGGTGATTAAAAAATCCAGATAATCCCGATCCCGGATGAGACCCATCTTCAACATTTCCGCAAACCCGGATACTCTATCTCGCTGGTCCAGACTGCTCAAGACCTCAACATCCATTAAAACCAGATCTGGTTGATAAAAACTTCCAACTAAATTTTTTCCGGCACTGTGATTCACACCAGTCTTGCCTCCAACTGCTGCATCTACCATGGCAAGCAGCGTTGTGGGAATATGAACCAAGCCAACCCCACGATACAGAACACTTGCTACAAAACCACCCAGGTCAGTGGTTACGCCACCCCCCAGTGTGATAATTGTCCCACTGCGTTCCATCCCCTGTGCAATCAGGGCTGAGATAACCTGCTCGGCGCTAGCCAGAGTTTTATATTCTTCCCCGTCGGGTATCAAGATTGTACGGGTCACGTATCCTGCTGATTGCAGACTGCGCCGCAAAGGATCCCCGTAAAGATTATTTATTTTATTGTTGCTGATAATACCTATTGGACCATTTACCTCGATAGCTATCAGGTGATCGGCAACCTCAGACAGCAGCCCCTTACCGACAAGGATCTCATATTGTCCACTCTGGTGGGTGATTTTCAGTTGGGAAAGCTCAGACATGAACTCGTTCTAATTCTCCCAATATGTTACTCGCTATAATTTCCGGGGGGAAACCGCCACTGTTGATACGAATTTTTGCCACTTTTGTATATGCCTCACGGCGAGCAATCAGGATATTATTCAATTGCGACATGGCGTCCTCAGTCTCTTTTAGCAAGGGACGATTACCCGAATGTTCGATACGAGCTAGCGCTTCCGCAGGAGATAAATCCAACCACACAACAAGCTCATGAGCTAAGAAATTCAAGTTTTTTTGTCGAGTAACCACGCCACCACCGCAGCAGATAACAGCTCGGTTTTTGTGCGCGGTTTCCATCATAATCTGCTCCTCATAATCACGGAATCCTGTTTCACCTTCCTCTGCAAAAATTGTCGAAATACTCTTTCCGGTCAGCGCTTCAATCTCCAAATCCGTATCAACCAATTGCCAATCAAGTGTTGTCGCCAAAATTCTGCCTACAGTGCTTTTCCCAGCACCCATGATCCCAATTAAATACACGCGCGTAATACTAGCTGCCGACATATTCATGGTTTAATAGCTGTTTCTGCCATGTGAGCTTTGACCTGCTCCAGAGAGTCTCCCCCAAACTTTTCAAGAAGGGCATCCGTAAGGATCAGGGCCAGCATGGCTTCTCCGATCACCGAAGCTGCTGGTACCGCACAGGTATCGGTACGCTCTTTGTGAGCCACTCCAGGCTCGCGAGTTTTGATGTCTACCGAGCGCAGAGGACGAGCCAGAGTTGGAATCGGTTTCATGGTCACCTGTACGCGGATCAGCTCCCCGTTGGACATCCCACCTTCTATCCCTCCGGCGTGATTACTGGCACGGCGGATCGATTCACCTTCTTTCACAATCTCATCATGAGATTGTGATCCCGGTGCTTCCGCCACATTTAATCCATCGCCAATATTGACCCCTTTCATGGCATTGATGGACATCATTGCTGCAGCAATTCTAGCATCCAGCTTACGATCCCAATGGGTATAGGATCCAAGCCCAACTGGCAAACCAGAAGCCAGTATTTCGAACACGCCACCAACAGAATCACCCTGGCTTCGAAGCGTATCAATATGCTTGATCATCTTTTGTGATGCGTCCTCGCTGAGACAACGAACTGCGGAGTTGTCCGCTTTGGAATTTAATACGCGTAAATCAGTTATCTCCTCTGGTGTAAATTTTTCTGAACCTATCTGGAGGACATGACTGGCAATCTCAATTCCCAATTCCCTTAGAAATACGCGACAAACTGCTCCAAGTGCCACTCGCATTGCAGTTTCACGTGCTGAAGAGCGCTCCAATACATTTCGGATATCGGTGAAACCAAATTTCTGGACTCCAGCCAAGTCAGCGTGACCAGGTCTTGGAAGTGTTACTTCTTGTACAAGCGCATCGGGTTGCTTATGAGACATGCGTTCTTCTTTCCAGTTCTCCCAATCCTTATTCTGAATCCATAAGGCAATCGGCGATCCAAGGCTTAGACCATGACGCAAGCCACTTGTTATCTCAGCATGATCTTGCTCTATCTTCATCCGACCACCACGACCATGACCCATTTGTCGTCGAGCCAGATCTTGAGCGATAATATCTTCTGACAGGGGAACACCTGCGGGGAAGCCTTCCAGAATTCCTGAAAGTCCTTTTCCGTGAGATTCGCCTGCAGTTAGAAATTTTAGTCTATGCAGCATGTTTGCGACTCACTGAATTAGCGTCTGATGCTTGTTTGTATTTGGGAGTTAACATCACTCAAACTTACGTTTAAACCCGGTGATTTTGTTGTGAACTGCCTCACGTAGCTCATTGATTTTAATTTGGCTCCAATTTTGTGGTCCAAACCAGATATCCACCGAAGCCATCGCCTGATAGAGGTACATATCCAACCCGGATACGGTTTGACAATCAGAAAATACTGCCTCAGAAAGCAATCGTGTATTCAAAGGGCTGAAAATAGTATCGATCACCACATCAACGGATGCCAGGATATCGCCATCTAAAGGAGTTTCCCTGGTATTAGGTTTCATGCCTATGGGAGTGCAGTTCACCAAACAAAATGATTCTTCAATGGGTTCAACGGCACTGGCATCCCAGGCACAACCTGACAACTTCATTCCCTCAGTCGAGGACTCAAGATCCTTGATCATGATTTTGGCGCGTTTTGGATCACGAGCAATAACTGTAGCTTTTTCAGCACCAACCCGTGCCAGTCCAAAACAGATAGCGCGAGCAGCACCCCCACTACCCAGCACAACTACTTTTTTGCCGGACAAATCAACTTTTGCTGCTTCAAGCGATTTTACAAAACCATACCAGTCCGTATTGTAGCCAGTAAGCTTCCCTGCATGACGCCGGACACAGTTCACGGCGCCAATCGGTGCGGTACGATCATTAATTTCATCCAGATATGGTATAATGGTGGACTTATGGGGTATGGTTACATTAAACCCATCCAATTTTTTAGCCGTCGGCAAACCGACCCAACGTTCAAGATCGCTTTGCGGAACCTTGATTTTCTTAAATGCTGCTTCCAGGCCAAGTTTTTCATAGATCCACTCATGCATGAAATCACTAACACTTTGTCTGATGGGATCACCAATGACTGCTAATTTCACTTTTTACTCCTGCCTTCTTGGCATATTCAATTCTTGCATATTATCTATTCCCATTTACCACGCAAAGGATATTAACTTTTATATCTTATAACTCTTCAGCTCGATATGTTTCGAAGCTCTTCAAAGAAGCCGGGGTGTGAAATATCGACACAGGTAGAATTATCTAACACAGCAGGCAGTTTGCTAATCAGGCCTGCAACACCCATTGTCATGGCTATTCGATGGTCCTTGAAAGTTTTTACAGCGCCACCTCTCAATGTGGTGGGTCCTTCAATACTGAAGCCATCCTCGCTTTCAAATATTTTGGATCCCCAGGCACTCATATTGCTTACGATGGAAGTGATTCGGTCAGATTCTTTAACCCTCAATTCTGCTGCTCCTCTCACGATGGTTTCACCCTTCGCTTGACTCGCCAGCAATGCGATTAGCGGCAGTTCATCAATCAGATTTGGGATATGTTCTGGGTGAATTCGAATACTTTTTAAATTTGAAGAACGAATTCGTAAATCGGCGACTGCCTCCCCAAAATGCTTTTCTTTATTGGCAATCGTAATATTTGCTCCCATTTCTTGAACCGCGTGCAGGAATGCGATTCGCGTTGGATTGATACCAACCTTGCGAATAATTAAATCTGAATCTGGAACCAATAGGGCTGCCGTAATAAAAAAAGCTGCCGCAGAAAAATCACCTGGGATAGTCAGATCAACAGCCTTCAGGGGTTTGGTCAAGGGTTTTATTGAAACCTGTCTTCCTTTAACGGTCACCCTGGCTCCCATAGCCTTTAGCAACTGTTCGGTATGATCCCGACTATAGGCTGGCGATTTCACCGTTGTCTGGCCCCTGGCATGTAGACCGGCTAACAGAATTGCCGATTTGACTTGAGCACTGGCATAGGGGAGTTCATAATCCAGCGCCCATAAATCACGACCACTTAACATAACAGGCAAATACTTACGATCCCGGGCTGATACGTTTGCCCCCATCTGCTGCAAGGGGCGAAAAACTCGATCCATGGGTCGTTTGTGAAGTGAATCATCTCCATTGAATTGAACATGAATTGGATGGGCTGCCAATAAACCGAGCATCAAGCGAGTGGTTGTACCTGAGTTTCCGCAATACAGTGGATGTTCTGGCTGACGAAAGGGTCTTAGACCTCCCCCCTGAACTTCTACAACTGATTTTTTTTCTGTGATCTCTATCCCACAATTGCTGAGGGCGGTTTGGGTGGTTTTTAAATCAGCTCCTGGATTTAAATTCTCAAGCCTGCTGAGACCATCCCCGAGAGCTGAGAACATCAGTGCGCGATGGCTGATTGATTTGTCACCTGGTAATGTTATCTCACCCTGTACTGACATAAGACGATCCTCTTTTTGGGTCAGTCCAGCCTTTTCCCTACCGCTTCTGCAACCATGCGCGTACGATCCACCAAATCCTTAAAATCAGCCGGCACTAATTGTTGAGGACCGTCGCTTAGCGCTTCTTCTGGATTGGGATGAACTTCAATCATAATACCATGTGCTCCGGCTGCTACACCGGCAAGAGCCAGGGGAAGCACTTTGTGTCGTTTACCCGCAGCGTGGCTGGGATCAACAATAACTGGAAGATGTGACAGGCGCTGGAAAGCTGGTATCGCGCTTACATCCAATGTATTTCGGGTATGATCCACAAAGGTACGAATGCCCCGTTCACACAGGGTCACTTGTTCATTCCCTTCGTTGAGAATGTATTCGGCCGCTAGAATAGTTTCCTTAACCGTGGCTGACATTCCTCTCTTTAGCAAAATTGGTTTGCCTGTACGAGCAGCTTCCTTTAATAAGGTGTAATTCTGCATGTTGCGGGTTCCGATCTGCAGCATATCAGTATATTCGGCTGTCATCTCCAAAACCTCTGTGTCGATAACTTCAGTGACCGTTGGGAGGTTGACTTCTAAACCCACCTGTTTGAGTATTTTGAGGCCCTCTTCGCCAAGTCCCTGGAAAGAATAGGGTGAGGTTCGCGGTTTGAACGCACCTCCTCGAAGGATATGCCCTCCAGCACTCTTAACAGCCTCACCAACAATTTTGGTCTGCTCATATGATTCGATTGAGCATGGACCTGCAATCACTGAAACCTTATTCCCACCAATACTGGTGTTTCCCACTTTTACAATTGTGTCCTGGGGTTGCCATTCGCGTGAGGCGAGCTTATAAGGCGTGCTGATATCGAGGACATCGGATACTTCAGGTAGGGCTTGAAGATGTTGTTTTCCACGGAGTGGTTTAGGCCCTATAACCCCTATTAGAGTTCGGGATTCACCAGGAGCGGGTCGGGGAATGTACCCCAACTTTTCAATTTCAAATTGAACTCTATCAATAGCTGCCTGTGAGGCATTTACTTTCATTATGACGATCATTGGAAGATGTCCTTCTTCATGGGCTTGTAAGGTTTTATGTTAGTTATCAAATTGCAACTTAAATCGGGTTCCCAGTTCTCTCAACAACCAGAAATAAGGTTTTATTGTCTTTAAGATCCTGAACTCCGTATTTCTTAACTTCCAGGCCATAAATCTCGGCTGCCCTGGCCGGAGCTATCACTGCGGTTGTCTCAGAGTATTCTCCGGCATTTAGGAGTCTGGCCGCTTCTGCCGTATCTTCGGCTTCAAAATGGGGGATATGTGAATAGTTATCTTTCAGAAATCGTGAACACTGTTTCAAAGCCTGTGGATGAGATCTAAGCTCTGTAATCTGATCTTCAGTCACATCCGGTTTTGTAATGAGACATTGATTGACCTGGATATGAAACATCGAGCGGACTTTGCAGCGAGCTTTTGCGAGAGCATGAATACTCTCATGTACTACACCACCGCGGGCGTTTTCCATAGCAAGAATACCACGATCAATTGCATAAGTTGCCAGGCTGTCCATAACTCCGCGACTACTCATACACGGCTTGATATCAATCGCTCCAAGTTTTTCCTCTTCGATATAATTGCGGGCGGCTTCCTCTGAGAAACTTCCTGGAATTCCTTGATACCCTATGATTTCTGGAGGAGAATCCGGGCGGAAGATACTGGCTTTCACGGCATGTACCGAACGTGAAAAAGCGGTGAGCATCTTGGCAGTATAGGGATTGTAAAATTGCAGATCATGAAAGAGCTCTTCGGTATCCTGGCATGTCTGCTCTACTACATGATGAACTTGTCGAAACCCATGGGTATCAACTTCTGTAGGTTGAATTTTCATCCCATTCATTACCCGACCCATAAAATGGGTGATGCCCTGCGAGCGGGCTGCCTGGCGATCGTGTTCCTCCACACTTATGTCTATGATGCGGCAACCCCAGGATTGAAAAATGTTTCTCCAGTTTGCTTCACGCTTTGGATCTATCCGTGATGGACAGAAGACCAAACGCAGGTCACGATCACGTTGATAGGAGTCTGGACCAAACATTGGGTGGGTATTAAGTATCTGGACTGATTCTGGTAAAGCATTCAGCATCCAATCACGGATACGTGTCTTCACCGATGCCACATCAATAAAAAGTTGTCCCGGATGGCATAAATCTGAAATTTTCTCTAAAAGACCCGGCATGCGGCTGATTGGAATGGCAATGAACACTGTTTCCTGCTGCATAACGCTCGTCAGATCACTCCAGGTGTACCCAAGGGCTTTAACAGATTCAGATAGATCGCGTTCATCACTGATAACGAGGTCAAAATCTTTTGTCAATAATTCTGCCAGAAGGGCGCCAAAACGACCAAACCCAATAATACCGATTGTTTGTCTCGTGTGGTTCAATTTATTTCAATCCTTCATTCCAATATTTAGGCCGTGCTTTCAATGTTTCAATCTGAGCCCTTCGATAAACTCGGGATACGCTGCTCGAAAAATTTTGATCCTTTGGGGGCAAAAAAAACCCCCATCAAATGACAGGGGCGGTCGTATTCAAATATCGAATATTTTCCATCACCCTGATCGAATAAAAAAATAATATTTATAATTCCTTGTCATTACAGCATGAATATAGACTGCCCCGTGAGTCATTCAAAGTTGAATGGGAAGAAAATCGGTCACTTGGTCAAATGGTATATAATCTGTATATTCGATTGATCAGGATCAATTATGCCCATGACCAATTTTACCCGCCCCGCAGCAGTTGCTGGTTCGTTTTATCCGGCGGATCCGGCTTTTCTACAAAAACAGCTTATTCAACTTCTAAGTGAAGCTACTTATAAGAGTGCACTTGTACCCAAGGCTATCATTGTCCCCCATGCTGGCTATATATATTCTGGTTCCATTGCATCTGCCGCTTACCGTAGTATTCAACAACACAATGACACGATCCGAAAGGTGATATTATTCGGCCCTGGACACAGAGTCGCAGTCCATGGTTTAGCCGTTCCTCGAGTCAATCAATTCCAGACGCCATTGGGTGATATTAATCTTGACCAAAAAACCATACGCGAATTGGTAGATACCTTTACACAGGTCAGCTACTCTGATTTAGCACATTCAGAAGAACATTCTATTGAGGTCCAGCTTCCATTTTTGCAAACAGCTCTAGACAAATTCAGCCTCATTCCGTTGGTTGTTGGTGACGCAACCGAAATTGAAGTGGCTGCTGTCATTGAACACCTCTGGGGTGATGATGAAACACTTATCGTCATCTCGTCCGATCTCAGTCATTTTCATAACTACGACAAAGCCGTCAGGGTGGATACAGAAACCGCTGAAATTATCGAGTCATTCAGGGGTATGGACCTATCTGAAAGATCTGCCTGTGGTCGTATTCCTATCAGTGGTATCCTACTAGTTGCTAGAAAAAAGAAAATGAATATCCAGCGCTTTGATCTACGGAATTCAGGCGATACCGCTGGAGATCGACAACGAGTCGTTGGATACGGAGCATGGGGATTGTTTCAAGCGTGAGCCAGGACCTTTTCGACCCCTTGGAACAAGCTCAACTCCTTCAAATAGCTCGTTCCTCCGTAGAGTACGGACTAACACATGAGGAGGCATTACCTGTAAACCCCACAGAGTTTAGCCCTAATTTACAAGAACCGGGGGCAGCATTTGTTACACTGGAAACCCAGGGGCAATTGCGTGGTTGTATCGGTTCTGTGAAGGCCCGTCGTCCCCTGGTTATTGATGTGAGCAAAAATGCCTGGAATGCGGCTTTCCACGATACACGTTTTAAACCACTCAAGCGTTCAGAATTCAACGATCTGCACTTCGAAATCTCAATTCTAACTCATCCCAAACCCATGACATTCAGTTCAGAGGAGAACCTAAAACAGCAACTGGTTCCCGGTACAGATGGCCTGATCTTGAAGGACGGATATCGCCGTGGTCTTTTTCTTCCCTCAGTCTGGGAAAAACTCCCTGATATCGATACCTTTCTTTCTCACCTGAAGCAAAAGGCTGGATTTCCCGACTCTTACTGGTCGGAGACACTTGAAGTAGAGCGCTTTTATAGTTTTGAATTTAGCGATGATGATTTCTGAGCATCCTGAGTTCAGCAGGAGCCTGGATGATGGTCGGCTCCAGTGTACCTTATGTCCTCGAGACTGTAAATTATCCGATGCACAACGTGGCCTTTGTTTTGTCAGACAACGCCAGGGTAACAGGATTGCACTCACCACCTATGGACGGTCTAGTGGCTTTGTTATAGATCCGATTGAAAAGAAACCCCTCAATCATTTTCTGCCCGGTACACCGGTGCTCTCTTTTGGGACTGCTGGGTGTAATTTGAGCTGTAAATTCTGCCAGAATTGGGACATTAGTAAGTCTCGTGAAATGGATACGCTTCAATCTTCGGCAACGCCAGATGCTATTGTGCAAGCCGCGCTAGAACATGGCTGCAGGAGTGTCGCATTTACATATAATGATCCTGTCATCTTTTATGAATATGCCGTTGATACTGCCATTGCCTGCCACAAAAATGGACTGAAAACGGTAGCTGTAACAGCCGGGTATATTTCTGAGCAGGCGCGCCCGCGGTTCTTTGAACACATGGATGCTGCCAATGTCGACTTGAAAGGTTTTAGCGAGAGCTTTTATCATGATCTCTGTGCTGGCTCATTGTCTCATGTTCTGGAAACCTTATTGTATTTGGTCCATGAGTCCCAGGTTTGGATAGAAATCACAACCCTATTAATCCCAGACGAAAATGATTCTCCTGAGGAGTTGGAAGCCATGACAAAATGGATCGCAAACAATTTAGGGAAACACATCCCCCTGCACTTCACGGCGTTTCACCCTGACTATAAGTTCACAAACAGGTCAGCCACCCCTCATCAGACACTCATGATCGCCAGAAAGATTGCTCTGAATAATGGACTCAAACACGTCTACCTGGGGAATGTCCATGATATTGACAATGCTGCCACTTATTGCCACAACTGTGGAATAGTATTAATCACACGCATGGGTTACCAGCTCGGGGAGTGGCATCTTGATGAACAGGGTGCATGTGAGAAGTGTGGTTCACCAATCCCCGGTGTTTTCGAGGCACAAGCGGGGAATTGGGGTAATCGTTTTCAGCGTATCAGATTTTGATTCATTGCCTCGGTTGGAATTATAATTTTTAAAAGCTTTATAATAAAAGAGGATCCCCATCAGGATCCTCTTCTCAATCATAGTGCTAAAGCGATGTATCAGTTCATGATACCAAGGCCATCATCACTGTCTATAATCACGCTGGCAAATTCCAGCTCAGTATCGTCGCGGTATAGAATACCCGATTTCCGTCCAAACTGACGAGCTTTATCATAATCCATCATAAAAACATCGCCTCGACCTCTCCAACGCTTGTTCATTGTGTCTTCAACCTGCATGGGGACGACTACCCAGACTTTATCACCATATTGGATATCTCCACCCTGACCGTAGCGACTGATTAACTCGCGACTTAGTGCCAGTACTCCAGGAAAGATCTCTTTATTGCTGGCAGTAATGTTGGGGCTGTCATCAGTTTGACCCACAAGGGCATTGTAGGCTGTGAATACAAGTGGATGCCCTTCTGTAAATAGATCCAGGGCTGCAGCCATTTCTTCGATGTATGTGGTTAACGAATCTTTTATCAGTAATTCTTGAGAATTTATTTTTCTGATCTCTGCTTTGTGTTTCACTTCACGATTACCCAGAAATCCCAAGAAAAGGACTAATATTATCGTGTATATGAATATATGTTTGTCTTTCATTTTTCCTCTATTATGTACATTTTTTTGTCTATTATTAATTAAGTTTGATTTTTTCATGGGATGATTGTCTTTGAGGCGCTAGTATAGACGGAGCATAACGGGTCAACAAGCATTAAATTGCGTTGCATTTGGTACTCATATCGCATCCGTGACTAATATCACAAAGAATTTCTCCTTTCATTCGCGAATGTAGGCAAGTCATTGATAATAAAAGTGATAAATGTCAATTTTGTCATATTGCTTACACTCTTAAATGACTTCCGGGGTGTTTAACTCCTAATCTTTAGTATTTACTTATTTTGGGACGCAGTCATTTTCTGAGCCAAAGTTACAACCCCACTGTAACCCAGTGATGCCGATTTCAGCAGATGATGATGTAATTGGGAAAATCATTCAACCGATTTTACTTGGAGACAACCTGAAAACGGGAAAATTCTGCCTTTAAGATAATGTGGCTATTATAGAGGTCTTCCAATGAGAGCATATGTGTTAAATAAAACTGGTGATACGAGAGTACTAAATATCTCAAATGTCGAACAGCCCAGTGTTGGTCCAGATGAGGTCCGAGTTAAAATTCAAACCATTGGGTTGAATTATGCAGAAATCCAGAGTCGCAAAGGTCTATATGGTTGGAGCCCCAAACGACCATATACTCTCGGCATGGAGGCCTTTGGGGAAATTGAAGAAATTGGCGAAGCTGTAAAGGGGTTGCAATTAGGGAAGTCAGCCATCGTCATTGGCCAATATGGATGCTATGCTGAACAGGTAGTTGTCCCGGCTGCCCAGGTTTTATCAGCGTTTGGGCATTACAGTCCATCAGAAAATGCAGCAACTGCCGTTCAATTTATGACAGCCTGGGTTGCACTGATCGAGATATGCCGTCTACGATCATCCGATAGAGTACTCATCCAGGCTGCTGCTGGTGGTGTAGGTACCGCGGCCCTGAAATTGGCAAAAGCCCATAACTGTGAAGTCATTGGCACCGCTGGATCAGAAATTAAACTAGAGTTGATTCGATCATTGGGAGCTGACCTGGCTATTAATTACAGGGCAGTTGACTTTGCCGAAATTATTCGAGAGAGATACTCTGGTTCTGGTGTTGATGTTGTTCTGGAAGTAGTAGGAGGTGAGGTTTTTCGCAAAAGTCTTGATCTCCTCAACCCCTTTGGCAGATTAGTGGTTATCGGATTTGCCAGCCTCAATTTGAACAAACTGAACCCCCTATCATGGTGGAAGACTTGGAAAGATATTCCGAAGGTCAAGATCGATGCCATGGCCAGGGCATCACAAGTCGTGGGAGCTAGTCATTTGGGATATCTGTTAAATGATACAGTTAGAATGAACCGGATCTGGAATGATTTAACCAGCTTTGTAACAAAACATGATTTAAAACCTGTTGTGGGACACGAATTTACATTTGAGCAAATGCTAGAAGCGCATGCGCTCATGGAATCTCGCCAGAGCAGTGGCAAAATCGTTGTGCATATCTAATATCACTCATTCATACCCTGGTGTGTCAGCATGCAAAATTCTGATTATATTGACAGATGAGTTTTTCCCAAATCCTGTTTAGAACAGCAGCCGAAGCCCAACGGACATGTATAGGTATTCTGGGGGCCGGTGGGAAAACGACACTTATGCATACGCTGGGCGAGGAATTATCCAAACACCATTCCCCTGTTATCCTGTCTTCCCTGACCAAGGCAAGTAGGTCTGCGGATCACGCTGTTCATTTTTATCTAGAATTCGAGTCAGAGGAAACCAGAAACGAACTGCTTGTTAATAATCCTCTGTATATTATGGGTGAAATTGAGGACGAACAAAAACTAGCTGGAGTGGATGAAGGTCAGTTGCAAAGTCTGTACGAAGCATCCGAAGTCACTATCTTTGAATGTGATGGTGCTAGAAAAAAATCAATTAAAGCACACCAACCTTTTGACCCGGTGTTTCCTGAATTCACCACGCACGGCATCATTGTTGTCGGCGCAGATGCAGTTGGTGCCCGAGTTGATGGGAAATTGGTTCATCGTCCGGAATTATTTCGGGAAATATGGGATGTAGACGTCAACTATGAGTTGGAACCCGCATTTATTGCCAAAGTCCTCACCAGCCAGTATGGTTATCTGCAGAAAGTACCCAAAGATGTAGAATTTGCCTATTTTGTCAACAAATCTGATACTTTCCCAGATGAAGCAGAGCAGTTGGCTCAGGCGCTTGCGACGGTCTCAAGAGCAGCAGTATATTATGGCAGCATAAAAAAGAATATTCTGATAAAGACCCTTTAATGCTGAATCTAGCCATGATTATCACTGCGGCAGGGCGCTCAACGCGATTCCCACCAAATAAACTGCTGAACAAGCTGGAAAAACGAACGGCAATCGAACATACCATAAACACTTTTATCGATTTTGATCTGGATCTTTATGTCATCCTTGGTTATCAAAGCGACTTGATACAGGATGTTCTCGAAAAAAACTATGGGAGTAAACTGATCTTTGAATACAACACTCAATTTCACACTGGTCTTTCAAGCTCTGTGATCACCGGAATTAAAGCTGCTGGTAGAACCTACGACTACTGGTGTTTTTGTCCAGGTGATAAACCTTTCATTCAGCAAAAAACCGTTAGGTTGCTGATCCAGAAACTCGAACAGGAAAAGCCTCTGATTCTGGCTCCTCGTTTTCAAAATAAACCGGGGCATCCCACCTTTTTCTCAACTGAATTATCCCCACAGTTTAGTGCTGCTACTGGTGACGTTGGCGGTCGCCAGATCATCGATGCTTTTCGTCACGAAACATTATTCTGGGATGTGGCTGATGAGGGGGTCAGCCTAGATATGGACTACTATCTTGAATTTGAGAATGTTCGCTGAAATCCTGGTGTGGGTCAGAGGTACCGGTGAACTGGGTAGTGCGGTTGCCCATTTACTGCATAGGGTAGGCTTTTCCGTTTTCCTGTCCGAAATCTCCCCACCCCTGGCGATTCGCAGAGCAGTTTGTTTCAGTAGGGCCATACTTGAAGATGAATCTGAGGTTGAGGGTGTTGTGGCAAGATATATAAATGGATTCGGCACTGCCCCTATTGCTAAAGCAGATGTTATACCACTATATAAAGACACTCCCCAAAAATTAATGGATTACAAACCATCCGTGCTAATTGATGCACGCATGATCAAACACTATAATGATGATTTTCGTTCCTGGGCCGATCTGGTTATTGGTCTTGGACCAGGTTTTAATACCAGCAGCAACTGTGACCTGATTATCGAAACCAAACGTGGCCATGATCTTGGGCGAGTCATCACTTCAGGCAAGGCGCTTTCCAATACAGGAATACCGGGTAATGTTGGAGGCGAGACAGCCAATCGCTTGATAAAATCTCCCACAGCTGGGTTGGTTAGCTGGCAGGTTGATTTCGGAGAGCTTGTTTCAAAAGGACAGCAACTCGGTGATATCGATCAATCGGTTCCAATTTACGCCCCGCTTGATGGAATGGTGCGCGGAATGATCTCCCCTGAGACACCAGTGACTAAAAATATGAAGATTGGTGATATTGATCCCAGGGGTTCCGAAGTGAGATATCTACAGATTTCAGATAAGGCACGCATGATTGCTTCAGGAGTGCTTGAGGCGATTGTCCTGCATTTGAATGTGAGCACAAATGATTAAAGCAATTTTGCAGCATGGCGCCACGGTTGCAGGAAAACATCCATCTGTTTTATGTTCTGTTGTCCAATGGAAGGGTTCTGTTCCCAGGAAAGACTTCCCCATGATGCTGGTTCTGGAGGATGGATCAGTTATCGGAACCATTGGTGGTGGTTCGATGGAACATATGATTGCAGAAACTGCAGTGCAAATGCTACAGGATAGTTCTGAACCGCAACTCTTTGATTTTGACATGACAGGTACCGATGTTAATGCTGATGTGGGCTTATGTGGTGGGACCGTCAAAGTTTTGGTAGAGCCCTTCACTGAATCCATTGCATCCTTTTATAAGAAAATGCTCGCTCAAGCGCCTGAGAATAGAAAGCTCATGGTCAGATTGATCGTAGATGGCGGTGATGCAAATAGAGTCACCCGTACATTGATTGAATCTAATAAGGATATCAGTGAATTAGATCCTGCTCTACAAGATCAGATCAAAAAGAATTTTGACCATCAACAATCCAGAGCATTCAGGGTTGGCGATAAACATCACCTCTTATGGCAACCTTTTTCAACTCCAAGAATCCATATTTTCGGTGCTGGCCATGTTGGTCAATCCGTTGCTGCTCTGGCTCATTTCAATGGGCTAACGGTACAGGTTTATGATGATCGTCCTGATCTCCTAACTGAAGATCGGTTTCCCAATGCCAATAGAATCGAAATGGCATTCCCAATTAACTGGGATAAGCTTCCAGCTATTGAAGAATCTGCTTTTGTCTTGATCGCGAGTCGTAAGCATAAGCACGATCGTGAATTACTGATGGGGCTACTCAAAGTGCCACTTAAATATGTCGGTCTTGTCAGCAGTACACGCAAATGGAGAATCCTTGCTGAAAGTCTGGTCAGCAGTGGTTTCGATTCAGCATCAGTATCCAGAGTTCATGCTCCTGTGGGTCTCGATATTGCAGCTCAAACCGTCCCCGAAATTGCTATCAGTATTATGTCTGAGATGATCAGAGAGTATCGTAAGATATGAACTGCTTGTCCATCCTGTTGATCCAGGGATGTAAGAAATCCTGATTTAGATGAACCTTTCCTAATATCTGATAAATCTAGCCTATTGAGACAGAAATAACGCCGCGCCAGTTGCACCTCTCACCACTGAGATGGCTGAAACGAAGACATAGAACCAATTTAGATCAGGAAATCCTAAATATACTACTGCCATGACAATGGCAATGATGATCCCCTGGATACTTTCAGTTTTGTGGATCAGGGATAACTCACGTTCATCTGGAATATATTTCATTTGAACGATAACCAGTACAGCGATGAATGGAATTGCTCCATAAACAACCCCTATGAGTCCAAATTCGGTACAAGCAATATATGTCTAAAACCCACTCAAAAACTGGATGATAAACATCATCAAATAATTCCCGCGAAATGTCATGAATCTTTCTTCCCCATAAAAAAAATTTTCTCGATACTGGTTTCAAAAAAAGCAGCGATCTTTAAAGCAGATAATACTGAAGGGACGAACTTGCCCCGCTCGATTGAATGTATGCTTTGACGACTAAGCCCCACTGATTTTGCCAGCTGCTCCTGGGTGATATCTCGCCTAGCTCGCCAAACCTTCAATTCATTTGTTAATTCCATAATGCCCTCAAAATAAATTCGAATTAATGTAATGTATAATATGCATAATGTCATGTTCGCATTACATTATTATAAATATAATAGACACTGCCCAAACCCTTTGCCCGCAAATAGACGTTAAAACACATTTGTCCGCTCCTCGTTTTGGATTAGCCTTGCTGCTTATGGAAAACATCAAAAGGGATCGCATGTTTATTTTCCTGGCAGTTATGTCCGTTGCTTCAACAGTGGGCTTCCAAGTCTGGCGAACTCTATTCAATAATTTTGCAGTAGAAGTTGTTGGCTTAGGCGGGAATCATATTGGAATGATTCAATCAATTCGGGAAATACCTGGATTTCTGGCACTCCTGGTGGTTTATGTGACATTGATAATAAAGGAACACCATTTATCTGCTATTTCGATTTCTTTGCTGGGAATTGGAGTGGCATTGACTGGTCTTTTTCCTTCTTATGTGGGATTGATTTTCACTACGCTGTTTATGAGTTTTGGCTTCCATTATTTTGAAACAACCAATCAATCGCTGACCCTACAATATTTTGATATAAAGACATCTCCCTGGGTTATGGGAAAAATGCGCAGCTATTCCTCGGCTGCTGCGATTATCATTGGTTTGATTATACTTCTGGTCAATGATTACCTCAGCTACGAGGTGATGTTCGGAGTACTGGGGTCTTTGATTATTCTTGCTGGTATTTGGGGGGTAATGCAAAATCCCACTCGCGAGGATTTGGTTCCGCAACATAAAAAGATGATTCTGCGGAAACGCTATAGCCTGTATTATTTCTTAACCTTTATGGCTGGTGCACGGCGTCAGATCTTTGTGGCCTTCGCTGTTTTTCTGCTGGTAGAGAGGTTCCAATTCAGTGTAAGGGAGATCACCCTGCTCTTTATGCTAAATAATGCCATCAACTATTTTGTGAGCCCCTTGATAGGAAAAGCTATCATTCGCTTTGGGGAACAGAAAGTGCTATCCACCGAATATCTGAGCCTGATATTTATTTTTATTGCCTATGCAACGGTGGAATCCAAAGCAGTTATTGCCATACTATACATTTTCGATCATGTCTTTTTTAATTTTTCAATGGCTATTCGTACCTTTTTCCAGAAAATTGGAAATCCGGAGCATATGGCACCCACAATGGCTGCGGGCTTTACAATCAATCATATCGCCGCAGTTATTATTCCTGTATTGGGAGGCTTAGCCTGGATTGTAGATTATCGCATACCTTTTTTCGCAGGAGCTATCATGAGTCTAATTTCTCTGGTTGCAGTTCAATTTATATCCAGCAACATAAACAAAGCAGAGTTAAGGCACATTTAAGTCTTCATGGTTAAGGAACGCTTTCCGCATAGCTTTAAATTTTTTATGTTTGAATGATTGGCAAGACCCGTTTCATCTTTTAGCTTAATACAGAAAGGAACTATTTATGCATATCAAAATTGAATATTGCGTTACTTGAAACTATCTACCTAGAGCAACCAGTTTGGTTGTGGGAATCCTTGATAAATTTGGTAATGATGTCAAATCCCTAACAGTCATACCCTCATCAGGGGGTGCGTACAATATTTGGAAAAATGATGAACCTATTTTTTCAAAACAAAAAGAGGGTCGCTTCCCCTTTAGCGATGATGAGGTAATCAATCTCCTGGGTTGATCAAATTGGCAATGTAACTCCCGATAATCCAAGATTTAAGCCAGATCACAGATCAACATTTGTTAGCTTTTAGTCTTTGCCGCTTCAAACGCGACAGCTAAGTTTGGATGGTTTATTTACTAACTTGAGATTAGGTGCAAGCACTGGCTTAAGAATGGAGAGAATAATGTTTCGACATGTGGGGATATTCATAATTTCAAGCCTGCTTATGGCAGGTCCATCCTGGGCTGAACAACCCTATCCCAAAGGCGATCCAATTGCCCTAAGTATAGCTGGAGACTTTTATATGGCACCACAATGGTCGCCTGAAGGAGACAGGGTGGCTGCAACAGGATCAAACTATACAGGTCTTTATCTTATTGATTTCCCCACTGGAAATTCTACTCAAATAAGCGAAGCCTATTCAGCAGGGTACGGATTTGCCTGGTCACATGATGGTTCAAAAATCGCTTCTAGAATCTCAAGTTTTGATAATATGCGACGCACCCACACCCTGGTTAGTTTCAATGTTGATGATGCCTCGATGGAAATACTAAGCGAACCCAGGTCAATGATGGTGGGAGTTCCGCTGTGGTCCTCTACGGATTCTCATCTATATCTAACTTATGCTGACAAACTTGAAAGTTTTAGCGTTCTTAACAGCCCTTCTGTCATTAGTGAGCCTCTTATATATGTCAATGATGGCAATATGATTTTGCGAGCAGCGGATGGATTATCGGAGACCTCTCTATTTAGCGGCCAGGACCGGATAAGCAGTTATGCGCTTTCCCCCGATGGGTCCTTGATTGTTTATTCAAGCTCTGGCCAAAATTTGTGGATCGCCAATTCTAACGGCACCAACCTGAAAAACCTTGGAGCAGGTATAGCACCATCCTGGTCTCCGGATAGCCAGTGGATCACCTTTATGGTCACACATGATGATGGGCATTCCATCCTGGAAGCTGATCTATATGTTATTAATACCAAGGGCCAGTCGCGTACAAATATCACAAATACTCCTGGCCAATTGGAAATGCATCCGAAATGGTCGCCCGATGCAAGCTGGATTGTATTTGATACCGAGGGGCAAGGTCAACTCTTTGTCCAGCAAGTGGCGTGGAGGTGATTATGAAAAATATTTTTACCCTGCTGCTTTTCTCAATTGCTTTTCTCAATGCCCAGATAAGCGGTTTATCTGGTTGGAATCTTTTTGTGGATCCAGGTCATAGTCAAACCGAGAACATGGGTGTTAATGGCTATTCCGAAGCAGAGGAAGTCCTGGGGACTGCATTGCATCTGCGAGAGATGTTACTTACTCAAACAGATATTGATACAGTCTGGTCATCTCGCTATAATGATGATGTGAATGTTTCCCTTTATGAACGTACCGATGATGCAAATGCTCGTGGCGCTGCCTGGTACCATTCAATCCACTCCAATGCTGGCGGACCTACCAATAATGACGTCTTACTGCTCTGGGGAGAGTTATGGGACGGCACTCCTGATCCACCAGTCGGTGGCGAAGCTATGAGCGATATCATGGTAGAAATACTTGCAGACGTTATGCGAATACCCCAGAACGGCTGGGGTTCAACCGGAGACTGTAGTTTTTATAACTCATGGGTGGACCCAACCCCCTGTACGCAATCAGGCTTTCAAGGACCCTACCTGTCCGTGAATCGTAGATCAAATATGCCCAGTGAGTTAAGCGAACAGGGACACCACACCAACCCCTTGCAAAACCAGCTCGATATGAACGAAGAGTATAAACGGATGCTAGCCTATAGTATGTTTTGGACAATCCTTGATAATTTTGGAATTGATCGTCCATTCCCTGGTATCCTGGCAGGAATCATAACAGATACCGAAACGAATATACGGGTCAATGGCGCTACGGTGATAGTGAATGGTGAAAGTTATACCACAGATACCTATGAGTCACTTTTCCATGAATACAGCGAAAATCCAGAAGCGTATCATAATGGTTTTTACTATTTTGAAGGTCTACCTGATGCCAGCTTTGAGGTCGTGGTAACAGCTGAGGGCTATTACTCTGATACGCTCCAGATTGATGCCTTATCAGATGATTTTGTGACTTTCCAGGATATTTATCTGATTCCAAATGTACCACCCATTGTACTTGCATCTCATCCCGAGAATGCTGATACCACCTATCCTGCCTGGGATATTCCATATTTCGATTTTTCCAGAGGGATGGACCGAACATCTTTGGAAAATGCCTTTTCCATTGAACCCTACATTGAGGGCACATTTTATTTTACCGCAGACAACAAACGTATGGCTTACCTAACTTCAGACACCTTGGATTTCTTAACCAATTATACCATCACGATTGCCGGGACAGCCGTAGATTCTTATGGTCATCCCCTGGATGGAAATCAAGATGGTGTGGGAGGTGACGATTGGAGTATCTGGTTCAGAACCGGACCGCCGGACATTATCCCTCCAGCCATTGTAGATATCTATCCCGTGTCTGATGCTGACCTGGTCGATCTGCGTCCCATTGTGAATATCGTGTGGGATGAGGAGTTAGAACCGGCAAGCATACAGGATGATCTCATTAAACTGGAACGACTTGCCAATTTACAGCTGCAGGAGACAATTCTTGAGCATCATGTAATCGACGGGAAAAGCGTTTTGGTCCTCTATTCCATGGATGAGCTACTAGATGTTGAACCTTATCGGGTGAGAATTTTTCCCGGTTTTGAGGATCTTTTTGGTAATGTTCAGGGTAGTGGAACAGTAATCACCTTCACTACATCCAATTTTGATTACAGCATAACCAATATTGATAATTTTGAAAACAATCCCTTAAACTACTGGTGGGAAATTCAACAAAGCGGGAGTAATCTGGGAATAGTGACCGAGGAATGTAATCGAGACATATCTATTGATCACACTGTATTATCTGAAGGCAGTAACACCTCTTTGCGCATCAATTATGGCTGGAATCCCAGTGCTGGATCATGGCTAATCCGAGAATACCTTTCCGGTGGGCCAGCCCGGGATGTGCACTTTACATCCAGCCGTATTATGCAAGCCTTTGTTTTCGGAGACGGAAATGGAAACAAATTTCGTTTCTGTGTAGATGATAATATTTACGGAGCCGGAGCACATGAGGTAAGCCCCTGGTACACCATAGACTGGTATGGCTGGCGATTGATAAGCTGGGATATGGCAGTGGATGGTACAGGTACCTGGATCGGTGATGGTAATTTGGATGGTACTCTGGAATTTGACAGTATTCAGTTGAGTTACACACCAGGTCAGCCAACCACAGGAACTTATTATATTGACGAATTAAGAGTCGTCAATCGAGAGTATTTAGCCCTGGATCAAAATGGGATGGAGCACCCCCTCGAGTTCGCCTTACTGCCCAACTACCCCAACCCATTCAATCCCTGGACAAGTATCCCCTTCACCCTAGCCCAAAAAGCTGAAGTACGGATCAACATCTATGATCTCAAGGGGAAAGAAATTGCCCATTTAATCAGTGGGACAATGGAAGCTGGTCAGCACGTTACCCGCTGGAATGCCTCTCAAATGGCCTCTGGAATGTATCTGGTAAAAATGGAAGCCAATGATATCTCGATCACACGAAAGATAACTGTTCTAAAGTAAATTGGAGCCGCGACTGAGAAAAAAACATGAGATTTGTGCAATTCATATTATCCCTACTACTATTATCAAGTTCCTCTGTCCTATTTGCTGACCGTGAATCAAAGCACGGCACAGCGCCAGCCAGTTGGTCTGATCAGGTTGAGAAGGATATGGTTGCCCTCATCGCTAAAAATGAGCAAGCGAGGCAAGTTTATGGTCGCGTCGTCAAGCGCTTACGGCGTAGTGGTGTGCCAGCAACCTATGCCTGGCAGGTATTTTCTAATCCCGGCATCAAGATCGACCCTAATATTTCAAAACGATTTTCCAAACCTGCTGAAAAAATGGATTACACTGATTATAGACGAATCTTTGTTAACACGAAACGTATTAATGGTGGAGTGAAATTCTATAACGAACACAAGGATCTTTTGAATGATGTCTCCAGGAAATATGGTGTTGATCCCTATCTTATCATCAGCTTTGTGGGGGTAGAAACTCAATATGGGCTGTATGCATCATCCTACCCGGTGTTCAATTCATTGCATACTATCATCCACAACATCCCCCGTCGTGCTGAATGGGCTGAGGATGAGATGGTTGCCTGGTTTATGATTTGCCGTGTGGATGGACTGGGACCACATGATGTTAAAGGATCCTACGCCGGTGCTTTTGGATATGGACAGTTTATGCCTACCAGCTTCAAACACTATGCAGTAGATATGGATGGTGATGGTGTACGTGAACCCTTTGAATGGGCTGATGTCATGGCCAGTATCGCCAATTATCTGCTAAAGCGAGGCAATTATCAAATAGGCAGCACTGACTTTTCAGAGAACTCCGCCAACTGGCGCGCAGTTTATAAATACAATCCTTCCAGGAATTATGTAAAGGTTATTCTCGAACTTCGTTCAGAACTTCAACAAGCTATCCGCAACTCCTGATCATAAACCCCAGAAATTTTACGCTTAATCCAGGCCTGGCAAACTCATGGCTAAGCCTTGACAAGCTTATGGGTTCCAGATTTCCCCAACAGCGTTACCAGTCCTCCAATTATATATAACACAGAAAAAAGCACTAAGCTGAATTTTGGAATAGCACACCATTTTGCCAGTACCGGTAAGAATTGATTGTGTGAGCCCAGAAGAAGCTTAATCATGGCAATATTTTCAATGATATCCAGGAAGGCGGCGAATATCGCCCCCGCTGCAAACCAGATACCGACTTTTTTTAGATAGACCCAGCTGGAGGGTATTTTGTCTGATACAATCAGGCAGCCAAGGGCAATCGTAATTCCATAAAGAGCGAGAAAAAGAAAATCCAAACCCATATTGATCCCAGCATAAGTCATGATATCGCCCTTCCAGGAATCAATAATCTTTTGACTTCCTTCAGCGCTGCCTATTAATTCAAAAGTAACGATACCTGCCGGTGCTGCGTCTGTTTTCAGGGGACCACCAGTCACTTGCATCCCAATGATAGTCAATACAGTAAAAACAAAAAGAATCCAGAATATGGTGGCCGGTCTTTCCAAATACAAAAACTTACCCAATATCAGCTATCCTTTTGAGAGAGATGCACATCTGATTGAGGAAACGGAATGCTGATACCAGCTTCATCCAGAGCCAGTTTAATGCTTTCCGTCAGATCATAATTTACAGACCAATAATCTTCGGTTTTCACCCAGGGGCGCACAAAGATATTCACACTACTGTCAGCCAACTCTGAAACAGCGATGAGTGGTGCTGGGTCCCGTAGAACACGAGAGTCCACATCCAGGCTGCGCTTGAATATCTCTTTAGCCTTGCTAATATCATCTTCATATCCGATACCGAATACCAGATCCAGGCGCCGGGTTGGGTTGGCATTAATATTCGTAATAATGTCATTGGTAATCTGTCCATTGGGAACAATTACACGTTTATTGTCTGGTGTGAGAAAAATTGTATTAAAGACAGTAATGTTTTCCACAGTCCCAGTAACACCACCTGCATTGACCGTATCCCCGATTTTGAACGGGCGAAAGAAAACCAACATAACACCACTGGCAAAATTGCCCAAAGAATCCTTTAGTGCCAGCGCAACAGCCAGACCGGCGGCGCCAAAAATAGCGAGGAAGGAGGTAGTATCAATTCCCAGCCGATCAGCAGTAGCCATCAGTACCACAATCATCAGGGCATAATAGCTAATATTATCAAGGAAGCGGATCAGAGTTTCATCGACGTTTTGACGTTTAAGGAGTTTTCCCAATAGTGAAGTCAATTTCCGGGCGAGCCATTTCCCAACCAGGAAAATGAGCAGGGCACCCAGGATATTCCAGGCGTAATCGCTAAAGTATTTGACAGCTTGTTCAGTCAGATTATTGATGTCCATCAGCCTTCTCCCTTAATCCATGATATCAAATTTGGTATTAGTCAACGGGAGCAGGGCTGGAATTTCCCATATCCACAACAACTCGCCATTGTCCATTTTTCTGGCGCTCCCAGATATTGAGATATTTCCCATATTGCTTCTGTTTCTGTCCTTGATCATCCTTGATCGTCAGGACATACTTCCCCCAAGTCCACCCCATATCATTTGCCGCTGCAACCTCTGCCCGTTGAGGTTCCCATTCCAGGGTATAGTTTTCCTGCCCTCGTTTTAAGTTTTGGTATAATATATCGCGCCCAAAAACAGGATGTTGATTGTGAGACATCCCCATGGCATTTTCTATGAGGTAGTGTTTAAAGGCTTCAGCAGCTCCTTCTTCAACAGACATTTGTGCAAACTCACGATCGGTATTTAATAAACCGTTTTTTTCATCGTCCCTGTTTATGTTGGAATCACAATTGATCATAATTGCCATGAAAATAAACAGGATCGCGGTGAAATGGTGGGCTGTTTTTAATTTCATTCTCTTTTTTATCACTCCTAAGTTTATCTGAATAGATCTTTTCAATGAAATTGTATCTACTGGCATGAGCTCTCCCTCAAAGTTATTCGTGTATATCTATTACATCTTCCCGATTGGGAATGATACATAGAAATTCAAATGCTTTGTCGCCTAGAGTTTTGTAGGAGTGTGGTGTCCCTGCCGGGATAAAGACAATATCATTTTTATTCACAACCATGGTTTCATTACCAATAGTAACTTCGGCTGCTCCAGCCAGACAATATTGCTCATGCTCCACTGAATTGCTATGCAGGGTCATATATCCCTCCGCTTCAATAATGAAGCGACGCATTGCAAAATTTGGTCCTTCCTCAGAGGAGATTAGAACCTGTTTTGAGGTTCCCTGGCCAACTGATAACACTTCTTTGGGGATATTCCTGATATTGTTAGTAGACATTGAGCACCTTTTTTTTGCCTGTATTTTAGTGAAGGTCTAAATTAATAATATGTTCAGAGGACACTTCAAAGGGACAGGTAATAATGCCAGAGTATTCTAGCCGCAACAGCCCTGTAAGGCCGCCAATTCTTCCCATAGTCCTGGAACTGTTTTAAATCGGGACGCTGATCAAGATTAAATAATTTTTGAAGGGCAGCGACTAGAGCCAGATCACCCTCGGGCCAAATATCTGGACGGCTCAAAGCCATCAACAGGTAGATCTTGGCAGTCCAGGGACCGATTCCTGTCAAAGCAGTTAATCGGGAAAATACCTCATCATCATCTAAGTTATTTAGTTCATTTATGTCCAGCGCACCATCAAGAACAGCCTGTGCCAGAATTCTGGTGTAACGTGTTTTTTGTCTGCTGAACCCAATTTTTAACAGTTCTGCGTTGCTCAGGGTCAGAAAGTCAGCCGGCTGCACTCCTGGAAGTCGAACATTCAGTTTATCAAAGCAGGTCCGGGCAGAGGCAAGGGACACTTGTTGTTCTAAAATGATATGCACCAGGGTTCCAAAACCAGGTTCCCGTTTCCACAATGGCGGAGAGCCAAACTGACTTACAATAGTGGCCAGCTTGGAATCCTGCTCACAAAGTTGGGAAACGGCATTTTCCAGGTTGGCTTCATCAAGAGTTATCATAGGTATCTTGGTAGATGATTTATTGTCTTTCTGATAAAAGTACAAGCTATTATTAAATAAAAACGGCTCCGTTCTAAAGGAGCCATTTTAATAAAAGGAGCTTATTTATCAAATTTCTGGATTGAGGGTCACCTGAATCATATTATCCAGATTAAAATATCTTTCAGCAGCAGACTGGGCAGCTTCAGCGCTAAAGCCTTCGATAAGTTCACTAAATTTCATGAATTCATCTAGATCGCGATCTTCTTGATAATAGAGAACCAGCGAATTCAACCAGAATGAATTTCTTTTAATATTTATTTCACGTTCACGCCTTTGAGCTTCTTTGACTTTATTTACATTAAGAATATCTGGAGGGGTTTTTATAATTCCGTTTATCTCAACCATGACTGCATCTGTCAATTCCTGAACCCGGTCAGGTGCACAGCCAAATGTGACATTAAGCGAGTATTCGGCTTTAGGTTCTTTTGACATGCTGGCCCAAACGCCAACACCATACACACCACCCATATCTTCCCGTAAAACTTCCCGCAGGCGAATCCGCAACACTTGCATCATTGAATACATATCATAACGATTTTGCCGGTTATAATCAAATTCACCGGAGAATACAATTCTAGTTGTACTTTTAGGCTCTAAGCCACGTTTGACTTCCCGATTGATTTTACCCTCTGGAGTTTGAATCTTCTCGTCAACCCAATTCTCATTTCTGCCTGTTCCTGGCAGTGAACCGAGATATTGAAGAATCATTGGGGTAATCTGCTCCCTGGAGAAATTCCCGACAAACAAAAACGTGAAATCACCTGCATCAGCGAAGCGATCATCATAAAGCTCTTGTGCCTTAGCTAAATCAATCTGCTCTAACATATCAACGGTCATGGGATTACGTCTAACGTGATAATTATTCAGAATTACACCTAATGTATCGCTGAAAGCTGCCTCGGGACTCAGGCTTTTGTTTTCCAGTTGGGAGCGTATCTGGGTCATAAAGGATGCATAAGCATCGGTATCCTGACGACTCGCGGTAAATTGTAAATAAATCATCTGGAATAAAATTTCCAGGTCAGAGGAAGAGACTGAACCGCGAAATCCTTCATACAAGGAGTTGATATAAGGCGTGGTTGAAACCGTTTTACCTGCCAGTAGTTTTTGAAGATCTACCATACTGAACTGACCCATTCCACTATAGTCCATTATTCTGGCAGCCAGTTTACCGGTAATCAGATCAGCGTCTGAAAAAACTGAGAAACCACCAGGACTGTATGCCTGGAAAAGGATTTCATCATTTTTGAATTCCGTTGATTTCAGAACAACGTGTAGACCATTATTAAGGTTAATTTCGTAGGTGTCAATATCTTCGTGATATTTCTCTGAAATAATACTTCCAGGTTGTGGTAAATCAGAAATCAGTGGTTCATCGGAAACATTATCAACATAGGCTTCGATGGTCAATGAGTTTATTCTTTCAAGGACAGTAGTCAACTCCTCGGCTGTGGGATTGGACAGACCCTCCTTTTCGGGACTGGAAGCCATTACCACTCGATTTTCATCCGTTATAAACTTCTGAGCAAGCGCATTTACTTCATTCAATTCAATACCTGGAATCGTTTCTTGATAAAGCCTGAATTCATATTCAAGTCCAGGTACGGCTTCTTCCTCAAGAAAGTGTCGAACCAACTCTGAGGCATAACCACGAGATTCCTGTTTATCGCGTTCCTGGAAAAGTTTTTCCATACTCCGAAGCACTTCTTTTTTAGCACGATCCAACTCAGTCGCGGTGAAGCCATGGCGACGGACACGTTCGCCCTCCACTAGGACTGCTTCAAGCCCCTGTGGAATATTGCCGTCAACAACTCCAGCTCCCAGGCCAGCCATTTCTGAACTTCTGGCCCAAGCCCATTTTGTAGAATAGGCATACAGAAAAGGGGCATCTGCTTTTTGTGATATCTCTCCAAATCTAGCATTCAACATCTCGTGATAAATGCGTTCAACAATATTGTCTCGGTATTCCCCTGCTGTACGATCAATTCTAGAAGGTCTTTTGAACAGGATGTTAATTCTTGAGCGAGTCGCTTCCGGGTCCGTAGCCAGGGCAAATAGCGTCTCCTCGTGATCGGGAACATCAAAGGTAATTCGTTCTCGGGTTTCGCTCTGTTTTGGGAGATCGCTAAACATATCTTTGATCTTGATTTCGATAGCTGCCGGATCAAAATCACCGACAGCAACAACTGCCATGAGATCCGGGCGATACCAATCGCGATAAAAGCGTCGAATCGATTCATAGCTTGCATTTTGAATCACATCCATGGATCCGATGGGGAGTCGATCGGCATATTTAGAGCCCTTGAACATTATGGGCAGTTGCTTATCACGCATACGTTGTCCAGCACCTTGTCCCAAGCGCCATTCTTCAATCACAACGCCTCGTTCCTTATCAATCTCTTCGTCATCCAGACTAACCTTGTGAGCCCAGTTCTCCAGAATTTGGAAACCCTTGTCTAATTGATTCGAGCTGTCGGTAGGAACCTGGAGCATATAAACGGTCTCATCAAAACTTGTATAGGCATTCAAATCAGGGCCAAATCGCATTCCAATAGATTCAAGGTAATTTACTAGATCCTGTTTGGGGAAGTCTGTCGTCCCATTAAAGCTTAAATGCTCCAATAAATGCGCCAGACCACGTTGATCTTCATCTTCGAGGATGGCTCCAGCATTAACAACCAGCCGCAATTCTGCTCGATTTTCTGGTTTTTGATTTTTTTTAATGAAATACTTAAAACCATTGTCCAATTCCCCGCTGATTAGGTTTGGATCAACTGGAAGTTGTGCTGCCAGGTCAATATTATCATTAAGGGGCTCCTGTCCCGTGAAGACACAAGCAGTAAGCAATATACTGAGACTGATTATTAGGGTGAAAAAAGATTGTGGTCGTGACATGTATATATCTCCAATAATTTTATTTTCAAGCGTGGCATTATAATCTCATTCAATACTGAATGTTATCGTTTCTTGGTTACAGGAAAATAACAAGTTATGATCTTAGGCGTCCATGAAAAGAAGCTATAGGTATTATCCAATGACATCGACACTCTCCAACTCATTCTATTTGTGATACCAAGACAAGTATTTGATCCAGTTTGTTTTTTTTGTAAATAAGGCGCTCGATAAAAAGATCTTCAATTGGATTGAAGAGAACTGGAGGTTTTGATGGAAAAGATCTGTGTACGTGACTTTATGGCGAAAGAATTGGTTGTTTTTACGCCCGACATGGATATCTATAAGGCAATTGATGAACTAATCAAACATAGGATTTCTGGTGCTCCGGTTGTTGATGAAACTGGTAAGATCGCCGGAATAATCTCTCAAAAAGATTGCCTCCGCATCCTGGCCAATGGCGCGTTTCACGACTTTCCTGCTGGACCGGTCAGCGAGTACATGACTGAGGCCGTAATGACAGTCCGGCCTGATATGGATATCTTCACCGTTGCCGATCTTTTTCTAAACAATGTCTACAGACGTATCCCCGTAGTTGAAAATGATATGGTTATCGGTCAGATTAGTCGTCGTGACATCCTGGTTGCTATTCAATCAATGACGGGCAAGTCAAGTTCTAAATAAAACGCCAGCCCACTGGGGAATAGTATTATCAATATGTATCAGATTGATTAAAACTCCTGTTGCCCGGAGCAGGACATCAAATATCTTGGCGCCATGAAAATTGATACCACTTTTGTACAATTAACTAATACAGGAGAAACCCAATGAAGATTGGTATTCCCATTGAAACGGTCTCCGGAGAAACCCGCGTTGCCATGGTTCCCGGAATGGTCACAGCATTTACTCGCCTGGAGCATGAAGTCATCGTTCAGAAGAACGCAGGTGCTGGCTCGTATTTTTCAGATGCTGAATTTGAAAAATCCGGAGCCAGTATAGTAGAGAATGCTCAAGCGCTATTTGCCGCGGCAGATGTTGTCTTTAAGGTTCAGCCCCCCAGTGCTGAAGAAGTAAAAATGATGAAAGATGGAGCAATCTACATGGGTTATCTCGCTCCCTTAAACAACCACGATACTCTCAACGCAATGAATGAGAAAAAGATCACAAGCTTTGCCACAGAGTTTATCCCCAGAATCTCACGCGCCCAGAGTATGGACACATTGAGTTCTATGGCTACTCTGGCCGGATACAAAGCAGTGTTGATTTCAGCCAATCATCTTGGCAAAATTTTTCCTTTGCTTATGACAGCAGCTGGATCAATTCCTCCAGCCACCACCTTTGTGCTTGGAGCAGGTGTGGCAGGTCTGCAGGCAATCGCCACAGCCAAGCGGCTGGGGTCCCGAGTTGAAGCCTTTGATCCTCGTCCCGCAGTCGAGGAGCAAGTCAAAAGCCTTGGTGCAACCTTTGTTCATATGGAAGTACCCGAAGAAAATGTGGAAACGACTGGCGGATACGCTAAACAGCAGTCTGACGCCTTCCTCATTGCTGAGCAAAAAGCTATCGGTGCCCGCTTGCCAAAAGTTGATATCATTATCACAACAGCAGCAATTTTTGGTAAAAAAGCACCCATCCTCATCACTGAGGATATGGTTAAAATGATGCGACCTGGGTCTGTCATTGTTGATCTGGCAATTGAAGGTGGTGGAAACTGCCAACTTTCCGAGTTGGGCAAAACAGTTGTCAAGCATGGTGTAACCATTGTGGGCACAGTAAATTTACCCGCTAAGCTTCCTATTAATGGCAGTGGAATGTTCTCCAAGAATCTACTCAATCTCTTCAAAAATATTTTCCAAAAAGAGGACAATAGTCTGGATTTTGAAGAAGAAGTAACAGCAGGAGCCTGTATCACCCACGCCGGTGAGGTCCAAAATGAACTCGTCAAAAAATCAATGACAGGAGGGAATTTATAATGGAAAGTCTGATTGTATCCATTTATGTCTTCACCCTGGCCGTATTCATCGGCTTTGAGTTGATCACAAAAGTTCCACCACTGCTGCACACGCCCCTCATGTCTGGATCAAATGCCATTTCTGGTATCACCGTAGTAGGAGCCCTCCTGGCAGCAAATGCCAGCAATTGGGGTCTAAGCACCGTTCTGGGGATTTTTGCCATAGCCTTCGCCATGATCAATGTAATTGGTGGTTTCATGGTGACCGATCGCATGTTGGGGATGTTCAAGAAAGCTAAAAAAGCTGAGAAGGGAGCCTGATCATGATATATCTGGAACAGTTTTCCTATCTCCTGGCATCTGTCTTATTCATTCTGGGATTAAAACTTTTGGGCTCGGCTAAAACTGCCCGTAAAGGAAACCAGTTCGCCATGTTTGGGATGGCTCTGGCAATTGTAATCACCCTGATTGTGTCAGGAATCGCTGGACCTACTCAGATTATAATCGGTATGGTGGTCGGTGGACTTATTGGTGGTATCGTCGCCAAACGGATCGAAATGACATCCATGCCGCAAATGGTCGCCCTGTTTAATGGGTTTGGTGGTATCGCTTCAACCCTGGTAGCCTATTCTGAATACATGCGGTTCGATGGTGCTGAGACCATGGATATCAATGTTACTGTGGTCTTAAGTTTATTCATTGGTACCGTAACACTTACAGGTTCGCTTATAGCATTTGCAAAATTGCAGGGCATTATGCGTGGAGCTCCTATGGTATTGCCAATGCACCAGATCCTGAATTTTATTCTAATGATCGCGGCTGTGGTTTTTGGGGTCCTCAATGTTATGGAGCCAGCCATACCGCTTTGGCCAATATTGATCATAGTGGTAGCAGCAATATTTGGTGTTACCTTTGTGATACCCATCGGTGGTGCAGATATGCCCGTCGTAATCGCTCTGCTTAATTCCTATTCTGGTTTGGCAGCATCAGCCACTGGTTTTGTGTTGTCAAACAATGTCTTGATCATTGCCGGTGCCCTGGTTGGAGCTTCTGGCTTGATTCTAACGCAGCTCATGTGTGATGCCATGAACCGCAGTTTGTTTAATGTTCTCTTTGGAGCAGTTGGAACAGATGATAGTACGGGGGAAAGCGCTGGTCCTGCTGGCGAGCAAAAGACCGTCACCCGCTATACCTCTGAAGACGCTGCCATGATAATGGACACAGTCCAGTCAGTGATTATTGTTCCTGGCTATGGACTTGCGGTCGCCCAGGCTCAGCATGTGTTGCACGAAATGACCCAATTACTTATTGCACGTGGGATTGATGTGAAATATGCGATTCACCCTGTAGCTGGTCGCATGCCCGGTCATATGAACGTACTTTTGGCTGAAGCCAATGTACCCTATGATGCATTGTATGAAATGGACGATATCAATGATGATTTCCAGAACACTGATGTCGCTTTAATCATTGGTGCCAATGATGTTGTGAATCCGGCAGCGCGTACAAAAAAAGATAGCCCGCTTTACGGTATGCCAATCCTAAATGTGGATTATGCCCGGACTGTCATGTTTGTAAAACGATCTATGGGTGCCGGGTTTGCCGGTGAAGCAAATCCATTGTTCTTTGATGATAAGACCATGATGGTTTTTGGTGATGCCAAGGCGGTGATAACAGGATTGGTAAGGGCTCTCAAGAAAGATTAACCAGCCATTATATAGAATAAGAAGAGCCTCAGGATTCCGGGGCTCTTTTTTTATGATAAATGAATACGCTCGATTAATTTCCAGTTGCTTACCTCTCCCTGAGTCTGTACCAGATCTATGTCTGAGATTGAAATAATCCCAATGTGGAGATTCAGAATTTGTTCGTGGAAAACTCGTTTCTCTGCTTCACTGGCAAAACTATACAATAGACTGATATGAGGTGAAAAGGGCGGATCGGCCTCACGCTGAAAACTAGATCTGGCAGCCTGGTTCATATCAAATAGTCGGGATGACATAACTGTTTTTAAATATAGTGATCGGAAAAAGACATCTTCGTATGCGATAGACTCAACCAGGAGATCCAGTTTTCTAGAAGCGTGACCCAGATTTCGGAAAAGTGGCCGGATATGCTCCAGTTCTTCTGTTATCTGTCCCAGCAGAGTCAGATGAGGCTGGAGCGGTTGACCGTTCAGTTGCCTTCTTAGATCAGTCGCTATTTCATTTAGCATTTCCTTGCTTTTCTGATCCGGGATTAACCAGATCGAGTAGCCCTTAACCTCATTCTCAGACATTTGATTTTGCATAGGTCAATTCACCAGATATATTTTTTTTAGAACCTCCGTTACATTCCCTTGCAGATCATCCACCATCACCATGCAAATATACAATCCTGTTACAGCAATACCCCCATAACCTGCTTCACCATTCCAGATTAATGATCCACGATGACTTACTGGCTTTGCCTGGCAGGGTTCGGCTATTTTTCTACCAGCCATATCAAAAATCATTATTGACAACAAACCTTGCTCTACTGGCAATTCAAAATTAATTCGCAGTTCGTCCGATTGCCCATCTCCATTTGGAGTAAATGGATTTGGAGATAGATCTATTGTCAGCCTGGTGGCGAGCTCAAGCAGATGCAGGCTATTCTCACAGCCTGGGGTGGCAGCAGACTCATCAATACACACACCCCAATTTTTCGGCTCAGATCACGGCATGTCTGATCTGATTCTCTCCAATGAACGCCCTTCAACCATAGCCGTAAACTCTGCATAGGCCATTTCATCCATGGGAATACCCTGGGGATCAAACAAAATCACCGCATCATTGGTATTGTTCAAACTTGGGAAGCCCTCAACCACAATAATCTGACACTCCCGGGGACAAGGAACCAAACCGGGCTCGCCAGCCAGGATAAGGTAGCTGTTACCAGCCAGCACCAGGCTGCTGTCAGAAATCACTTTGGGAGATAAACTGTTATCAGATATCATCCAGCCCTGCATATCCAAACTCCTGTTCTGGGGGTTATATATCTCGATCCATTCAGATTGATCGGCCTCTGGAATCGGCATGATTTCATTAAGGATCATAGGTGTTGTATTACAGGAGACATAGGATTTTAGACTCATTTCATTGTCCCATATATAATCATCGTCGGGATATTGGATTTCAGCAGAAATGTCAACCCAACCACATTCGCTAATCTCGAGCTCTGATTGCCAGACCAGAGTATCTCCAGGAACTAATGTGAGCAGCTCCTGATCAGATGAAACTATTAATTCATTGCCGTGATATACCTCAATTGTGATTCGGCTTGAAGGGACTGGATCAACTCCGGCATTCACAATCAAGGCATTGACCGTGGCGTTTTGTTCTGCCCATAGAAGGGTGTCCAGCATATAAATATTCAGCAGTGAGAGGTTACTGGCGGGTGTTAAAACAGAGTTTCGGCGTCCCGGTGTTAACCCAGTCTGATCAATACAAGTTGTCCAGCTTTCATCAAGATGAGCTGGTTTCCACAAAGCCAGACGCTCCATGCTTTTTCCTGGATCGCCACCTTGATCAGCATGGTAGCCATGAGCCAGTTGACGGTTTCCCAAAGGATCCAAAATAATGATTGAATCGGCACTGTTGTTTAAAGAGGGCCAGGGTGATACCTCCAGAATCTTAGCTTGCGGAATCGTCCAATCACTCAGGCTTATGGAATCCGGGCACACTAAAAACAGACTATCAGGAGGCACTGCTGTTAGCGAGCTGATATTGCCCTGGGTTCCACTGCGGTCTTGAAAAGTCCAACCATTGAGAATCAGTGTGTCGGTTCCAATATTAGCAAATTCAAGAAATTCAACTTGATCTTCATCCGGGGTATAGTGAATTTCATTTAGCGCAATACGGTTAGGCCTAAAGCCTAGTATGACCTGGATGCTGGTATCAGCCAACAAAAAGTCATTATTATGATATATCATTATCAAAACATCTGAAATACCTGGCTCTAATATCGCTGTGACCAGATTAAGTGAATCCGATTCGAAACTTGGAAGGTTTCCCGACCATTCAGAGAAACCGTCTGACGCAACCTGTATTAATCGAAGGGTGTCCAGACCGACATTGGTAAAGTGGATGGTAAGTGCAACAGGTGCAGGACCAATGGGATTTGAAGTCCAAACTTTAATTTCATCAATTTGAATAGCAATTGGATTCAGTTGCTGAGTATTAATCTGGGATGGTGTCCCTCCATCAGGATGAGAAGAGGCTGCCCAATTCCAGGACGCTAATGGAGCTATTTGAGGGTGTCGCCGCTCCAGGGATATCCCCGGATTTCCCCATGATCCACGGTAAAAACTTTTTGTTACTAAATTACCAGTTGCATCGAATAAGCGAACTGAATCGGAAGCACTGTTTAAAGTTGCCCAGGAATCAAGGACTAAAGCATTTACTGAGCTTAAGGAGAAGAATTCCAGCGAACTGTTTTGAGCACAAAGTGTCAGGTGACTATCTGGTTCCAAAAGGCGCAAACAATCTATGATGGGATGCCGGGTCGGGTTGGCATCTGACAGTTTCCAGTTTTGGAGGGAAACCGCTGCAGTTGATACGTTTTTTATTTCTATCCATTCACCACCTTGTTCTGAGGTGGGGCTGAACATAATTTCTGTCACACTGATTACGTCTTTGGGATATGCGCCTAGTACTTGAAATCGTAATGTGTCATCACTTCTGACTTCATCCCCTTCCGCAGAAACCCATATTTCTCCCTTCTGAACGCCAGATTCAAGATCGAATAGTGTTATGGGGAGGAGCAAACTCTCTTGAGACTCAATTGTCGTTGAGTTCACCAGGAATAGTTCCCATTCTGAATCTCCCTGTTCACTATTCTGATCATCATCTCTATAGATCGACATTGAAAACCCTGCTATTTGAGTTTCACCTGTATTCGTAATTGTCACGATTATCTCCACCGGTTCTCCCAATTGATAGGAATTTACGACAATTGCATCTAGACTAAGATTATGTAGAGGTAGAGTTACCGAATTGCGATAGCCCGGTGTCCCATTCTCTATCAGAGACTGTTGCCAGATTGCCAGGGAATCGTCCGAATTCATTGAGACCCTTTCCCAGGAGTAGCCATTATCCGATGATGATGACCAGGACATTCGACTAATAGATGTTGAATCCGGGCTGTAAATAATGACTGATTCACCAGAATTTGCCAGCCCCCCACTCCCAAAACTGGCATCTGTAATAATCGTATAAATCGGAGTGCTGTCAGGTATCAAAGTATTGTAGAGACCTGCGCTGAAATCATATCCTGGATCTAGAATAAGTGCGTATTCCTCAGGTTTAATGTCTAGTGGACCAGACATATGAGAGATAGTATCTACTCCATTTCCATCACTTAACACCCAACCATTGATTTGAATCACATCTTGAGAATGGTTATAAATTTCGACATACTCGTTTTCGTATTCTGACCCCTGAGGGTTTGACATGACCTCAGAGACACGGATCTCACTGGCCTGCAGACATACTGCCAATAGAACAAGGTTCATCTTGTACATAATAATCCCATTTGTTTTAATTGAGGTTTACTTGATGATCGTAAAGTAATTCAATGAGTCTGGTATTACCAAGTTTTTCCTGAAAATTGGGTTGAAAAAATGTATATTCGCATCGCTTCGCAAATTTGTATTTGAATAAATAGGAGGAAGAATGAAAATACTGAAACCATGTCTTATGATTGTATTAGCAGCACTGGTGATGATCAGTTGTTCTGGCGCACCGGAAGCAACGGATATGCCATCGCGTAAAGCCGCTACGAACCCGAAAGGTCCAACCGATCTTCCGGATTGGTATATCAATACCCCAGATGAGGATGACACTTACATTTATTCTGTTGGTATGGGTGAATCCAGAAAAATGGATCTCGCTATTGATAAAGCCAAGCAAGCAGGAAAAGTAGAATTGTCAGAACGTATTTCTGCCAAAGTCCAGAGTCAGGTAAAAAGCTTTACTCAGGAAGCAGGGATGTCGGAAGATACTCAGATAATGGAGTTCTATCAGTCTACTTCCAAAACGGTCACCAATAACACCCTGAATGGCGTGACCGTCTTGAAACGCTATCCCTACAAAAAATCAGGTGGCACCTGGTTGGCTTATGTTCAAATGGGTTTGAAAAAAGATGCTGTAAACAACGAAGTCGTAAGTCTTATTCAAAATGAAGAAGCTCTCTATGCTCAGTTTAAAGCCTCTCAAGCCTTTCAGGAATTAGAAGCGGCTGTTGGGGACACAAAATAAATCTCTGCTTACATGATTCATAAAACGGCTCCCTGATGGGAGCCGTTTTAATTACATCGAAAACATCCTAAGAATTAAATCTGTGCTAATGGCGTCGCCGGCTGTAAACAATTGAATTATCTTTACATTAATTATTGTTTCTAATCCCTCTAGGACATGGAGGCAATATCCCTTTTTCAGGTATCTGTCCCGATGTGACTTCCATGCAATCCAGTGGATCGCAACAAGTCGTGCAGACCCTTTTGTAAGCCCTTACCCCGGTTAGTCTGATCTGAGGTGCCAGAAAATTTTTCTTTAAGGGCTCTTCACGTAAGAGGTCTGTACTTAGATATTTCTTATTGTCATCTGGGAAAACGGTCACCACAACAGCATCCTCATCCAATTTCTCTTGGGCTATGAGAGCTCCCAGAAAATTTGCACCAGATGAAATCCCTACACCAAGACCCAACTCTTCAGCCAGTTTTTGAGCCATCAAAATGGCATCACCATCATCAACACCGACCACATCATCGAGACCATTCAGATCCAGGATAGGTGGAATAAATTCGTCCGAAATCCCCTGTATGCGATGTTTACCGATTTTGTGTCCTGCAGAAAGTGTTGGAGAGTTTGCAGGTTCCAGAGGGTGGATCTTTATGGCAGGGAATTTTTCCTTAAGAAACCGTCCGGTACCCATTATGGTTCCACCAGTCCCAACACCCGCAACAAACGCATCAGGTGAAAGATCGCGGAATCTCAATTGCCCCCAGATTTCAGGTCCTGAACCCCGATAATGAGCTTCTGAATTGTCTTCATTCGAGAACTGGCGTGGCAGAAAGGTGTTCTCCCTTCTTTCAGCCAACTCCTCTGCCCGCTGGATGCTGCCGACAAAGCCTCCTCCATCCCGGCTTACCAGGACAATCTCTGCGCCCAGGCTGCGAATCAGGTTAATTCTTTCTTCACTCATCCAACCCGGCATAAATATGGTTACTGGATGCCCAAGCGCTCTCCCGATAGCTGAGAAAGCGATCCCTGTGTTCCCGCTTGTCGCCTCAATAATCAGATCTCCTGGCTTTAAAATTCCTCTGGCGTAACCCTGTTCAAGAATATGAAACGCCATCCGATCCTTAATGCTTCCAGTCATATTTAGATTTTCCGCTTTGGCATAAAGCGTACGAGACTTTCCCTTAAACATAAATTCAATGGCCAGTAATGGTGTGTTGCCAATAAGACTTGCTAAACCACGTATGCGCCCTTGGCTCCCATTTTCTGCTTCTATTTCTGCGCTTCCACTATTTGAATTGGAATGATCCAGCGCTTCAGACATAATCCCGTTCCCTATTTTAGATCAATTTTTTGTTTAACTCAACAAATGAAGATTTATGGACCCGCATTCTCTTGTTCCTAAAAGAATCCCGGAATCAAATACCAACTGCGTTTCTTATACTCCGCCCACTCAGGGTAGCGCGACATGGATCGTTCTTTCATACTGATATTGACTGCAAACAGACCAATCCAAACCCAGGCTAATATTGCCCAAGGAATCCAGCACCAAACCAAAGTTGCGTATGCACCATAAATCATCATCTCCCCCAAATAATTGGGGTGGCGGACATAACGAAACATCCCAGATGTAATCAAACCCTTTTGATATTTTAAAGCATAATATTTTTGGGAATCTGCGGTCAGCATAATCGCTATTCCAAGGGTATGCAATGCGATGGCGGTGGTCATCCAGGCCCAATTGGCACCCATGTGAGCTTCCCCTAAAATGGGGGAAATTAATAGGTAGGGGATTACCCAGTAGGGTCCCAGAACGGCTGCAACAGCGATAAATGCACCTCCAAATGTGATACGGGTCTGCCACCTTGGATCTGGAAAGGCAACATCTTTCAATAGCCAGCAAAATCCATAACTGCCATGCAGACCTAAATAAACCCATGCTTGATCACTGAAATTCTGAAAATAAAACATCAAACCCAGGACCCAAAAGGCAGTTGCCCCCTTCTGAAAATTTATCACCCAATTAGATTTTAATATTTTTGGACCACCTAAAAATTCAACATTCAAATAATTTATTGTTCGACTTATGCTTGAAACAAAATCTGACATGTTCAGGACCTTTGATATTTGTGTTTATTCATTAGTGCTGCTTTGGATCACTCAGTAAAAATATTTGGTGTTTGCTCTTCCTTCCAGATCAGCACTGAAGCATCAATTTATTTGGGAATTAGCGCTTATGCGAATAAAAGGTGTGTTCATCTTCCCATTCGCTTTTGCTGCGGAACAAATATTGTCACCTTTAGTTAATCAACTATATTTGCTGAACTTTTTTGAAGGAGTGCAAGCTGAAGCATAGCAGATTTATAAAACAAGTTTCAAAGTCACTTTCCTTCGTTACTTTAACTTTGTTATTTATTACCTGCAATCAGGCACAGGAGCCTATGAAGTATAATAAACTTACCCCGGATGAAGAACGCGTTATCGTTAATAAGGGAACCGAAAAACCCTATAGTGGCAAATATGAACATCACGAGGAAAAGGGTGTTTACACCTGCAAACGCTGTGATACCCCCCTATATCGCTCTGCGGATAAATTTGATGCCCAATGTGGCTGGCCAAGCTTTGATGATGAAATTCCTGGTGCTGTTAAACGCGTCAAAGATGCTGACGGGCGCCGAACCGAAATTTTGTGTGCCAAATGTGATGGTCATCTGGGGCATGTATTTCTGGGAGAAGGGTTTACCCCAAACAATACGCGTCATTGTGTTAACTCTATTTCTCTTAACTTTGAACCGTTGGAGCTTCAAATGGAAAAAGCCATTTATGCCTCAGGTTGTTTTTGGGGAGTAGAATATCAACTTCAAAAAATCAAAGGTGTGATTTCAACAAGCGTTGGATACACCGGCGGAAGTGTCCCCAACCCTAGCTATAAACAGGTCTGCACCGGTTTAACCGGTCATGCTGAGGCTGTAGAGGTGCTTTATAATCCTGCGGAGGTCAGCTACGAAGAACTTACAAAGATATTTTTCGAAACTCATGACCCTACCCAGATTGACGGCCAGGGACCCGATATCGGCGATCAATATCGATCAGAAATCTACTATTTCTCAGATGAACAAAAACAAACTGCCGAGAAATTAATAGCAACCCTTGAGAAAAAGGGCTTAAACGTTGTGACTGCCCTCACCCCTGCAACGACCTTTTATGATGGCGAAGAATATCATCAGGATTATTATCTTAAATCTGGGGGCACACCCTACTGCCATGCGTACACAAAACGGTTTTAAGGATTAATCTCCGTTTGTACAAAATAAGTTCTGCCCAGCACAACAGTTAAAATACCACCTAGGATCAAAATTCCTGAGATAGTGAGGCGGAGCGTAATTGGTTCGGAAACGAACATCACACCCCCCAGAGCAGCTATCATAGGGACCGAAAGCTGGATAACTGCCGCCTGGGTTGCAGAAAGACCTTCAAGGGCTTTGTACCAGATCGTATACCCTAGCCCGGAGGCAATACTGCCTGACAGGGCAGCGAGGATAAAACCCTCAAGTGAAAAATGTCCATTTTTTAAAGTTAACAACACTATTATGATCACCAGGGGAATGGTTCTCATAAAATTGTGAGCTGTATCCAGCAGTGGATTGGTCGAATCCTTCCCCTTGAGTGTATACAGACCCCATGCTATTCCAGCGATGGTCATGAGGCTAAAACCGAATACTGATGGGGTTGATACACCTGGTAGAATCAGATAAACAAAACCGCTGAAAGCGATGACGATCCCAAACCATTCGCTGGCATGTAGTCTATTCCCCCTAAAAAGTGAGACGATTATCATAGTAATTTGTACTGCGCCAAAAAGGATAAGCGCTCCAGTGCCTGTGTCCAGAGTGATATAGGCAAATGAAAAAGCGATAGCATAGATAAACAACATCAAGCCAGGTTGCCAACTCCCCGTACGCGGCAAATAGGGTTTTTCCTTTTTATAGAACAGGATCACAAGGAGTGTTAGAGCACCTGAAAGGAGCCTGATACTCGTAAAGCTACCTGCATCAATAGCTGCTTCACCCAGGGCCAGGCGGCACAGAACCGAGTTCGCAGCAAAGGCAATCAATGCCATAGCAGTGAGTACGATTGTTTTACCGACACGATTTGACTGATTAGCCATTAATCAGCCTTACCGCTTACTTTCAACCTTCTGAATCACCACCGAATGCAACTCCGCTTAAGTCCGCCATTTCACGTTTCCAGGTAGTCAAATCGTTGATATTGAATTGATTCAAATGATTATGTCCACACCCTCGAGCCATAACCTGCATTAATTCCGTGGAAGCTCGAAAGAAATTATTCAGGTGATGGGCAGCCTTATCAATTTTTATTCTTGCTCGTAAATGGGGTTGTTGCGTAGCAATACCAACCGGACAATTGTTGGTATGACAGGCGCGCATCCCAAGACAGCCGATTGCTTGCAGGGCTGCATTTGAAACAGCGATAGCGTCCGCCCCTAGAGCCAGTGCCTTTATAAAATCCGCAGGTAAACGCAAACCACCGGTTATAATCAGGGTAATATCCTGACGACCTTTTTTATCCAGATAGCGTCGAGCTCTAGCTAATGCTGGAATTGTCGGAACTGAGATGTTATCTCTGAATATGAGAGGCGCAGCCCCGGTTCCTCCTCCACGGCCATCCAGAATAATGTAGTCAACCCCTATATCTAGGGCGGCTTCAATATCTTGTTCTATGTGCTGAGCTGAAAGTTTAACACCAATTGGAATCCCGCCGGTAGCCTCTCGTACCTCTCTGGCGAACTGACGATAATCATCAAGGTTCTCCCAGTCCGGAAACCGTGAAGGAGATATTGCTGGTTCACCAGGCTTTAAACCTCGAACTTCAGCAATTTTCCCTTGAACCTTATTTCCTGGAAGATGACCACCTGTTCCAGTTTTTGCTCCCTGTCCACATTTGAAATGAAAAGCCTGACATTTTTGGACTTTATCCATTGAATAGCCAAAACGAGCTGACGCGAGTTCATATAAATACCGGGAATTCGATGCCTGCTCTTCTGGAAGCATACCTCCTTCACCAGAACATATGCCAGTCTGGGCCATTTCAGCACCCTTTGCCAGAGCAATCTTAGCTTCTTCTGAGAGTGCCCCAAAGCTCATGTCTGAGACAAAGAGCGGATGTTCCAGGACCAGAGGCTTTTTGGCATTGGGGCCAATGATTACTTGTGTCGCTACGGGTGCATCATCCAGGAGCGGGACCTTGTGTAATTGGGCGGTCAGAATCTGAAGATCATCCCATTGAGGGAGTGCATTGCGGTCAACACCCATAGCAGCTACGCGGCCATGATGCCCGGTTTTGGTCAATCCATGTTGGGCAAGATGCTGGATGTACTGAGTGTGTGGTTCTTCCGGTGTACCATGAAAATCCTGATAAAGCCCCTGGTAAGTTGTCCGATTATAAGGCTGAGGATTATCCTTTTCCCAGGCTTGGACTTCATCTTCATCTACCCAGACCTGACCATCAGATATCCAGGCAGTAAATTGATGTAAACGTTCCTTGGGATTGTAAGAACTAATACCCGTTTTGTACTGATAGTCCCAACCATGCAAACCACACATTAAATTTGGTCCATCTACATGTCCGTCTGCCATTAAGGCTCCCCGATGAAGACAGCGACCATACATCACAGACACTTGTTCTTCATCCTCCCAACGCACTAACACCAGATCAACATTTGCGATTTCGGCATAAGCTGGCTCAATAGGTATTAGTTTGGCCCAATCCGCTATTGCTACTTTATTCATCCTTTTGCTTTATTTCCTTCCTTTAAACGCACGGCCTTCCCCTCTCCATTCCTTACAAGATCCCAAGCTATATTTCTGGTAGTTTGAGCTACAATACACTATTGATTTATGCCACTACCGTGTTTGCTCAAACAGTTTAAACTGCGGGGAAGTGCGTATGTGTCTTGGTGCATACAAACTCAATTTCAACGAATTATTAAGCTGGGATATCGTTTAGCATCCTATTAACACCAAGAATCCATCCAATCAGTTCTGGTAAACTACAAAACCTCTAGAATGGGCTATAGCGGGCAATGGACATACCTAGCAGTGCAATTCCCATAAATGCCAAAGCCACTTTACCGGTGAGTCCTAAGCGAGCTCCAAGCGTTTGCATTGCCAATCCCTGCTCCGGCGTGGGTGGTCCCTCATTTGATTGAATTTCGCGACCGATCACCTGCATCTGATTAAGGATGCTTCGAATAAGGAATAACGCAATAAACCAGGCTATCAGACCAGCAGTAACTCCACTCGTGAGAAGAATCCCATAGCCGCTTGCCATAAAATTTTGAGTCCCCGCCAGAGGCCAATAAATCACAAGTCCAGATAGCATGGTAAGAGTTGCTGCTGTATAAACTGAATTCATTAGTTGAGTATTAAAGGAAAGATGCTGCATGAATTTCTGTCCTTCAGCCCCAGTAGCCTTAACTGCTGGCTGTAAAAAGACAATATTTGCAAAAGCAAATCCGACCCAGAACACACCACAAAATATGTGAATTATCCGTAGTGGAATAATAAGTGCACCCATTATGAACCTCCTGATTATAACATTGGTTGAACATCTAAAGAGGCGTTAAGAGACTTTCTCAACTGGCTCAATTAGACCGTTAAATTATTACAATTTAGTATTCGGGATAAAATTAGTCCGCTATTCATAATTAGCCACAACTATTGATAACGAGTCATGGCTGGGAGAGTGGAAATTAAAGCTATTTATTTGAATAGTCCTAGAGACTCATCATTAAAAAGCCTGTAAAAGCAGCACTGTTTGGAGAGAGAGCCGGGGACACATGAGATTTCATTTCATTAACAATGGATTGGTACTTCTTATAAAATTCCCATGATGGTCTGGGTTTATACTCCAGGGAATCCAATTCGAAGTGATCTATGACCCCCTTGGCGGTTGTGGGTTTCACAAAAACTTCATTCAGGGGCTCAAAATAGGTTGGCCAAAGACTTATCAACGACCATTTAGCCAATTTATCACGACTCAAAAGCTCAAGTAAAACCTCAAAACCCTCTTGCTTGTTGCCATGCAGTCGTTTTTGCATTCCCCGTGCCAACAGCTCCTGCTCCCCGCGATTTAGGGAATAGGCAAAATCTCTAAATTTTGGCTTTTCAAACATGGATACCATAGAAGAACGACTAACAATTTTGTTCAAACTCTCAACAATTTCCACCGGTGATTTGAAATTCTGTTTGGCCAGGCTATCCTGGGCGAAAAGGATTATTTTGTCCATTTTATGCTTTTTCCCAATTTCCAACATCTCGGGGTTCTCAAAGCCACCGGGATAGCGTTTTAAAAATGATGCTTCTGCCTGCTTCAATTTATCTAGATTCATAAGATCTCCAATTTATTGTGATTCAACTCATATTTTTGACAGCTGGATCGTAAACTAGCCAAATATTGCTTTATATGAACTGATAAAACTGCTGACTTCTAAGTTGAGGAACTGGTCCGCCCAAGAATTATTTAAATATCTTGTCAAATCAGACTAAATTACGGACCGGCTCAAACTGAAACTGAACAGTTGACATTATTATTGGTATGAAAAAATTTCGATGACATATACAAGCTGTATCCTTTCCGGTAGAATTGTTGATGTACTTAATCAACGAATTTTTCCGGGGAAAATTGAGATCGTTGATGGGAAAATCACTTCGGTGACAGAAACACCTGTTTCAGATACCCGGCACATTCTTCCGGGACTTATTGATGCCCATATTCATATCGAAAGTTCTATGCTTATCCCCACCGAATTTGCCAGAGCAGCAGTCATCCATGGAACGGTTGCCACGGTGTCAGATCCGCATGAGATCGCCAATGTTTTGGGGATGCGGGGTGTTAATTTTATGCTTGAGAATGCAAAGCAGACCCCTTTCAAATTTTATTTTGGGGCACCATCATGTGTCCCTGCAACGCCATTTGAGACGGCAGGTGCCAGCATCTCCGTCAAGGAAATCAAAGAGCTCCTTGATCGGCCAGAGATTGTAAGTCTCTCGGAAATGATGAATGTTCCAGGCGTACTCAACGATGCCCCTGATGTAATTGAAAAACTGTCACTCGCTCAATCCGCCGGTAAAGTGGTTGATGGTCACGCTCCTGGCTTACGAGGGGAGGCGGTTGGCAAATACGTTGGCGCCGGGATCACTACGGACCATGAATGCTTTACTATAGAAGAAGCCCATGAAAAATTAGCTTTGGGGATGCAGGTGCAAATCCGTGAAGGTTCGGCTGCTCGCAATCTGGATGATCTGATCCCACTCCTTGACAGCCATTATAAAAATTGCATGCTTTGCAGTGATGACAAACATCCTGATGATCTGGCTGAGGGACATATTAACAAAATGGTAAAACGAGCCCTTGACGCTGGAATCGCACCCCTAAAAGTGCTGTGGAGCGCTTCCGTCACCCCCATCAAAACCTATGGTCTTGAGGTTGGCTTGCTACAGGTTGGTGATTCGGCAGATTTGATAATCGTTGATGATTTGAATAATTTCGAAATCCTCGAGACCTATATCGATGGAGTCTGTGTTGCCCAATCGGGCACCACGCATCTCGTTTCTCAGCCTAGCGATCCCATAAACCATTTCGAAGCCCAATTACAAAAACCTGAGCAGTTAAGAATAAAGCCAAAATCAGCAGTTATCCCGGTTATCGAAGTGATTGACGGTCAACTTGTTACCAAGAAATTTATGTGGACTCCCCTATTGGATGATAAGGGCTATATTCAAACCGACCTGGATACCGATATATTGAAAATTGCTGTTTTAAATCGCTATTCTCTATCTCAACCGGCCATTGCATTTATAAAGAACTTTGGATTAAAGCAGGGAGCTATTGCATCATCCGTTGCCCATGATTCTCATAATATTGTTGCTGTCGGTACCTCAGACACGGCTCTGGCCGATGTCATGAATCTGGTTATTGAAAACAAAGGCGGTATTGCTGCTGTTACAAACGAAGGGGAGCATGTCTTAGCCTTAGCGGTTGCCGGGATCATGTCTAATGAAGATTGTTTCAAGGTTGGCCAAGCCTACGGTCGCATGGACGAATTGGCAAAAGAAATGGGATCTCAATTGAGTGCCCCATATATGACACTCTCCTTCATGGCATTGCTAGTTATACCAGAAATCAAATTGAGCGACAAAGGTTTGTTTGATGGAGATAAATTCGAGTTTTTAGATGTATTTGAGCGATATAATTAACTGCACCAAACAGATCAATTATGTTCACAACGAATTGAAAAAGGGAAAATGAGCTCTCAAAGCCACAATATTGGGACGAGACTAAAACGGGTCGATGCTCGAGATAAAATCATTGGCGTAACCCGGTTTTTAACAGATCTAGAGGTGGAGAATATGCTTCATGCAGCACCCATCTATTCCCCTGTTGCAAATGGCCGACTTCTAAGTATTGATGGCAGTCCTGCAGAAGGGGATCCAGATTTTGTTGCTCTCTTCACCGCTCAGGATATTCCAGGAGAGAATCAAGTTGGGGTAATCATAGAAGACCAGCCCCTATTGGCAGACGAGGTGGTGAGATACATCGGTGATAGTGTTGGTCTCCTTGTAGCAAAAACCCCTGAATCTGCACAGCGTCTGGCACGGCTTGTTGTTGTGAATATCGAAACCATGGAAGCAATTTTTTCAATTGATGATAGCCGCGATGCAAGCTCGGGATTTTTGCATGAAACCAATCTGGCCTGCCAGCACCAGGTGAAGCGGGGAAACCCTGAGGCTGGATTTAAGGCCTCCGACCAGATCATCGAAGCCAGCTTTGAAACACCCTTCCAGGAGCACTATTATCTCGAACCCCAGGGCTGCATTGCTCAATCAACGCCAACGGGTGGCATCTATATTATTGGATCAATCCAATGTCCCTTCTATGTTCAAAAAGCAGTCTCTAAAGCACTGGCAATACCCTTTGCCAAAATCAAGGTTGAACAAGCTCCTATTGGAGGTGCTTTTGGAGGCAAAGAGGATGTTCCATCAGAAATCTGTGCCCGAGCTGCGCTTGCTGCTCAAATACTGCAAAAACCTGTTAAAATAATATACGGGCGCACCGATGATGCCCAGCTCACAAGCAAACGCCATCCTTTTCAAATGCATTATAAAGTGGGGGTGACCAACGAGGGGAAACTACTGGCGGCAGACATCAAACTTGAAGAAAATGCTGGTGCCTATGCCACCCTTTCTTCAGTGGTTTCTTATAGATCAGCCATGCAGGCCATGGGTCCATATGTGATTCCAGACATCTCAGTTGAATCCAAATCCTATTATACCAATCTTCCGCCCACAGGGGCCTTTCGGGGATTTGGTTCTCCTCAGGCCGCTTTTGGACATGAACGAATAATGGATATTATTGCTAGCAAGCTAAAGCTGGATCCTGTGGAACTGCGACTCAGAAATATTTTGAAACCCGACACCAAAACATTGACGGGGCAGTTACTAATATCCAGTGTGGGAGCTGAAGAAACGCTACGATCAGCAACCCAGGCTGCAAATTGGTCTTCGCAGGATGCCAATTCAGATTCCCGCTGGAAGACCGGGTATGGTGTCTCTCTCATTCACTATGGAAATTGTCTTGGGGCTGCCGGGTGGTTCATGGATGGTAGTGGTGTTAAAATAAAAATTCATCGGGATGCTAGTATTTCGGTTGCTTTTGGGCTGGTTGAAATGGGTCAGGGGGCTCTCACAGTGGTGACCCAAATGACGGCGGAAGCCCTGGGTGTGGAGCCATCAAGAATTATGGTCATGCCAACAGACACCGATCAGGTACCGGATAGCGGTCCGGCAGTTGCCAGTCGTAATGTAATCATGACAGGGAATGCCATTCGAGATGCCGCCAGAAAACTGCTGCCAATCCTGAAAGAGGCTGCTGCTGAACTTATGCAGTGTGATCTAAACGAAATCAAGCTTGAAAAGGGTTTAGTCTATAGCACAAGAAACAATGAGTCAATTTCATTTGAGGAACTGACCAACTATTTATATTTGTCAAATCGACCCATGGACGCTCTAGGATGGTGGCATGTCCCAGCATTGAAGTATGACGCCGTCACTGGTACTGGAGAGGCCTATTTCACGTATTCCTACGCCACTCACGTAGCTAAAGTGAAAGTTGATACTTTGACAGGCCTGGTAAAGGTGGAAAAGATATGGGCATCCCATGATGTCGGGCGTGCCATCAATCCTGCTGGTCTGGAAGCGCAGATTGAAGGTGGGACAGCTCAAGGCATTGGCTGGGCACTTACAGAACACTTTAAAACAGATCTTGGGAAAGTCCTGTCAGACAACCTTACTACCTATCTTCTGCCCACGGCATTGGATGTTGGCGATATAGAATCTATTTTTATTGAAGACCCGGAACCTGAAGGTCCCTGGGGGGCAAAGGGAGTCGGAGAGCCAGCAATTATCCCCACAGCGGGAGCCATCGCAAATGCCGTCAGTAATGCCATTGGAAGACCGATTAACAGCATTCCCATATTACCGGAAGATGTTCTAGAAATGATGAATGGATGATATGAACCAGATTTTATTGAACAAGCTGAGAATAATGAATCCCTTTGGAAAGCCAGAATTTTTGGATGACGCAGCGATCATCATCGAGGATGGAAACATCAACTCAATTATTAGTGGTCATTCTCCGGATGGATTCCAAGGTGATATCTTTGATATGGGAGGCAAAACGGTGCTGCCTGGTATGATCAATGCCCATACGCACCTTTATTCCTCCCTGGCTCTTGGCATGCCGCCACCCAAAAACATACCTGGTGATTTTGTAGAAATCCTTAAAGAAATCTGGTGGAAACTAGATTTGGCATTGGATCATTCCTCCGCTCAAGCTTCATTTGAGTCAGGGTTACTGGACTGTATTTTAAATGGGGTCACGACAGTTATTGATCATCATGCCAGTCCCAATTTTGTGTCAGGTTCATTAGATTTACTGGTAGCTAGCGCTGAAAAGTTTGGAATCAACATCAGTGTCTGTTTTGAGGCTTCTGATCGTAATGGTCTCGAGAATTTCCAACAAGAACTTGATGAGAGTCTACACGCCCTTGAAAAATATAGGGATCATCCCCATGTGCTCCCCTTGATTGGCCTGCATGCTTCTTTTACATTGTCGGACGAATCTCTACAAAAGGTTAGTGATAGCCTGCAAGGTCATCAGGATTGGGGAATCCATATCCATGTGGCCGAGGATCTGGCAGATGAGAGAGATGCCAAGAGTAGAGGCTATGCATCCGTCATTGAACGCCTGGATCATTTTAGTCTCCTGAATAACCGATGCTTGATTGTGCATGGGATTTTCATAACCCGTCAGGACAGACAGACATTGCTCCAGCATGGCTGTAAATTAATCCACAACCCATCATCCAACGCCAACAACCGAGTGGGAATCCTTGAGACTGAGATCATCGATTCATTGCACGCTGGTTTGGGAACGGATGGTAAACAAAACAACATGCTGGCCGAGGTCAATCAGGGACTTCTCATCCGTTCTGCAAAAGCATGTGAGCCTGTAAATTATTTAGAGCTATTATTCAAAAATAATCCCAACATTGCATCTCACTTATTTGCTAAGAGTTTAGGGCGCATTTCTGCGGGAGCCCAGGCAGACCTGGTGTTTTATGATTATCATCCCCGGACTGAGATTCATGCTGATAATTTTATGAGCCACATTCTGTACGGGTTTGAAAAGCCAAGTGATGTCATGAGTCACGGGATTTTTCGGGTGCGGAATGGCAGGCTTCCGGACATTGATGCAGGCGCTATTTTGGAAAATGCTAAAATCCAGTCCTCACGTGTCTGGGAAGCAATGCAAAAGCATTGAGGTGCTGGTAAACTTTGATATATGTAATTTTCCATATACTCCATATTTGCAGTATTAAATAAGTTACGGAAGACCAATAATATGAACATTGAATTTGATCAAATTCTGAAACAAGCTGAGACTTACCGGGCCGATATTTCTCGTTTTTTACGTGATATGATCGCCATCCCCAGTGAAAGTTGCCATGAAGAGCAGGTCATCTTGCGTATCAAGGCAGAGATGGAAAAGGTCGGTTTCGATAAAATTGAAATAGATGAAATGGGGAACATTTATGGTACCATTGGACATGGCTCTCATGTCATTGCTATGGATGCTCATGTTGATACTGTAGGTGTCGGGAATATTGAGAATTGGGAGGTCGACCCTTATAAAGGTTTTGAAGATGAGGAAATCATCATGGGTCGAGGTGCCTCAGATCAAGAAGGCGGGATGGCCAGTATGGTTTATGCCGGAAAGATTATAAAAGATCTGGGTCTTACAGCTGATTATACCCTGATAATAACAGGCACTGTACAGGAAGAAGATTGTGATGGGCTGTGCTGGCAATACATCATGGACAATAAAAAAATTCAACCGGAATTTGTGGTAAGCACGGAGCCGACTTCCTGCCATATTTATCGTGGACAACGGGGTAGAATGGAGATTAAAGTCACTACGTCTGGCATCAGTGCCCATGGTTCTGCCCCTGAACGTGGAGACAATGCCATCTACAAAATGGCGCCAATCCTGCAAGAACTTGAGGAATTGAATTATCATCTGGCAGATCATGAGTTTCTTGGGAAAGGATCTCTTACAGTATCTGAGGTCTTTTTCAGTTCACCTTCACGTTGTGCCGTTGCAGATGGTTGCTCAATTTCTATCGATCGTCGTCTGACTATAGGCGAGACAGCCGAGACAGCACTAAAGGAGATTGGTGAATTGCCAGCAGTAATGGCTGCCAAAGCCACTGTGGAAATGTATGATTATGAACAAGCTAGCTACACTGGTTTCACCTATGCTACCGAAGCATATTTTCCGACCTGGCTGATTGATGAAGATCATAATGTCACGCAAGCTTTGGAAGATGCTTATCAGGGGCTTTTTAAGGAAGCTCCCATTGTTGATAAGTGGACATTTTCCACAAATGGGGTTGCTATCATGGGACTTTATAATGTACCCTGCATCGGATTTGGTCCAGGAGCAGAAGTTGAAGCACATGCCCCCAATGAGAAGACCTGGAAAAGCCACTTGGTAAAGGCGGCTGCAATGTATGCAACCATACCACTCGCCTATATCGCTAGAATTAAAGCATAATATTGCACAGGTTTCTGGTTTTCGTTAATGACGCTATCAAAACGAACTGAACCTTTCCAGGATATCATTATTGGAGAAGCATGAATACCATAATTGAAAAGATAAAAACTCTGGATTTGAGGAAGTATGGACATGATTTTCTGTTAACCTGGGACAAATCACCTGACGAGCTTGAAGCAACCTTACTTTTAGCTGAGTTAATGAGAGAAAGACATCGTTTGGGAAAATCCAACCTGGTTTTTAATTCCGGATTGGCCGTATCCATTTTTAGAGACAAAAGCACCAGGACCCGTTTCAGCTTTGCTTCTGCAGCAAACGCATTGGGTCTGGCGGTATCGGATATGGATGAAGAGAAATCACAGATTTCCCATGGTGAAACGGTGCGTGAAACAGCTAACATGATTTCCTTTATGACACGCGTGATCGGTATCAGAGATGATGTGTATCTTGGTGAAGGTCACACCTACATGCAGGAGGTTTCTGAAGCCGTGCAAACCGGCTTTGAGGAAGGTGTCCTGCATAACCGTCCTGGCTTGGTTAATCTCCAGTGCGATATTGACCATCCAACCCAGAGTATGTCTGACCTGGCTATGTTAAAAAATTATTTTGGTTCACTGGACCGATTGAAGGGCAAAAAAATCGCTATGACATGGGCTTATTCACCCAGTTATGGCAAACCGCTATCTGTGCCCCAGGGAATTATTGGATTACTCACTCGCTATGGAATGAATGTCACGCTGGCACATCCCGAAGGCTATACACTTATACCTGAAGTGCTTGAACTGGCTAAAAATCAAGCGCAAAGTACGAGTGGATCATTCCATGTAAGCAACGATATGGATGATGCCTTTAGTGACGCAGATATAGTCTATCCAAAATCCTGGGCTCCATTTCAGGTTATGGAAAAGCGCACCAGCCTTTTAACACAAGGGAATCGTGCTGGTCTCCAGGATCTGGAAAAAACCTGTCTGGAAAACAATGCCAAATTTACAGGCTGGGAATGTACCGAAGAGAAGATGAAACTGACCAAAGATGGTAAAGCGCTCTATATGCATTGTCTACCCGCTGATATTACAGGCATAAGCTGCGAGCAAGGCGAAGTAAGTGCTTCCGTATTTGACAGGTATCGTCGTGATACATATATGGAAGCAAGCTACAAGCCCTTTATTATAGCGGCCATGATGTTTCTGACCAGTTTAAAAGATCCCAGGGCCGTGCTTAACAAATTGGCAGATTAAAAATGATCTTATTTTTTCAGCGAAGTTCACAAACGTGATTTACAAGCAGAAAATCAACATGACTCTGGTTGAACCTTGTGATGAACCGAATAATTGCCTAAAGTAATTTGTAGAATTTGCCCAATAAGCGGATTTAAAAAAGAAAGTCCAAGATGAACTCGAAACAAATACTCAAAAACACAATTCAGCGCTGCAAAGAGCAGAATATTATCCTGCCAACCTACAAGCAGATGGCAAATCCAGAATTGATTCCAGAGGGGATTAAAGATGAGCTAAAACAGGGTATTGGTCTATGGGATCTTAATCCTCGTAACCTGTTTCGACTCACCTGGCAGAATGAACCCGTGCCCTCTGGAGGCGGCTTTGGAGATGTGAATTATCTTGAACTACCCTCCGAAATGACAGGCACAAAAGCCCGAATAATTGTGCTTATTGGGAAATTCTTTCCAACGGGTGCCCATAAAGTCGGAGCCACGTTTGGTCCCTTGGTTGAAAAGCTGATAACTGGTCATTTTGACCCTACCCACCAGAAGGCTCTTTGGCCTTCGACAGGTAATTATTGTCGTGGTGGTGCCTATGATGCCTCTCTCCTGGGATGCCCCTCAATTGCCGTTCTACCAGAAGAAATGTCCCGGGAACGTTACGAATGGCTGGAACAAGTTGGTTCAGAAATTATTCTGACCCCGGGTGGAGAAGCCAATGTCAAGGAGATCTATGATAAGGTTAAACAATTAAAAGCAGAGCGTGGGGATGACATCGTTGTGTTAAACCAATTTGATGAAATTGGAAATCCCATGTGGCATTATGCTGTAACGGGTCACGCCATGGAGAAAGTATTTAATAGCATCAATTCGGGGGAGGCACGCTTTAGTGGCTTATTCCTGACCCAGGGCTCTGCAGGAACCCTTGGTTCAGCCGATTATCTGCGAACCCGATTTCCCAGATTGACAGTGGCTGCAGGGGAAGCTCTTCAGGTTCCGACTCTCCTACAAAATGGCTATGGCGCTCATCGTATTGAGGGTATCGGAGATAAACATGTCCCCTGGATTCACAATATGAAAAACATGGATATGGTTATTGGGATCGATGATAATATTTCCATGAATTTGATGCGATTGTTTAATGAACCTATAGGACATGATCTGCTAAAAAGCAAAAAGATCAATCCTAATTTAATCAATAAACTTGATTACCTGGGAATTTCCAGCATTGCAAACATAGCTGGAGCCATCAAATTAGCCAAATATTACGAGTATAATGAGCATGATGTTGTCTTCACGGTGGCAACCGATTCTATGGAAATGTATCAATCTCGTCTTCAAGAATTGCTGGCAAGCGAGGGTGATTACACTGAAATCCGGGCAAATGTGGATTTTGAACGCTATCTCCAGGGATTGGATGATGAAGGTGTACTGGAACTTACCTACCGGGACAAGAAACGCATGCACAATCTGAAATATTTCACCTGGATCGAACAACAGGGAAAGACCGTGGAAGAATTGGATGCGCAATGGTATGATGACAATTACTGGTCGTCAAAATTTGCTCTGGCAGATGATTGGGATGAAAAGATTGAAGCCTTTAATGCAGAAACAGGCTTACTGAAGAAATACATTTAAAGTATCGGCATCATGAAGATAGAAGAGATAAAGGGATTACAGTGCTACCAGTGCAACTGCCTATTCCCCATTGATCCTTTCCCTTACACTTGTCCCCAATGTGGAAAGAATCTGGATTATATTTATGATTATGAAATGATCAAGAGTTCGTGGACAAAAACTGGACTTGAGCAAAATCCAGATCTATCTATGTGGCGATACCACCCCTTACTTCCAGTAAGTCAGGTCCCCGACAATACTTCCCTCAGGGTTGGTGGAACTCCGCTCGTGAACTTGCCAAAGATCGCCAATCAGCATGGACTGTCCACATTCCAGATCAAGGATGACACACGTAATCCCTCCGGATCGTTGAAGGATCGAGCAAGTGAAGTGGGGATACAACACGCTCTTGAATTGGGAAAAGATACAATTGTTGGTGCCTCCACCGGCAATGCCGGGTCTTCGCTGGCAGCACTAGCAGCACATCATGGTTTTACCAGCGTCATATTTGCTCCAGCAAATGCACCACCAGCTAAACTGGCTCAGATTCGCCAACATGGCGCAAAACTGATAGCTATAGATTCAAATTATGACCGTGCTTTTGACCTGGCTATTGAATGGACAAAATTGAACAATCATTACTCACGTAACACTGGATATAATCCTATTCTGGCAGAGGGGAAAAAAACGGTCGCTTTTGAGATCGCTGAACAAAATAACTGGCAGGTCCCGGATCATATCTTTATCCCTGTGGGCGATGGTTGCATTATCTCAGGTGTCTATAAGGGGTTTTTTGATTTACTGGCCCTGGATTGGATTGACCACATGCCAAGATTACATCCAGTTCAAGCCCACGGATCGGCGGCAATTGTAAACAGTCTTTCTCGCGAGGGTGCGATTGAAAGTGTGCAAGCACAAACCCTTGCAGATAGTATCAGCGTCGATAAACCACGAGATGGGGAAAAAGCGCGTCGCGCCATTTTAGCAAGTGGTGGCGTCGGATTTAAGGTCAGTGATGACGAAATATTATCTGCCCAACAGGCATTATCCGGGTCTACCGGATTGTTTGCTGAACCCGCTGCTGCTGCAGCCTATGCTGGATTTCTCCAGGCCTCAGAAAAGATTTTTTTCAATGCAGACGATAAAGTTACGGTTCTGATCACAGGTACTGGTTTAAAAGATATTCCAGCTGCACAGAAAAATCTGGGTTCGCTTGAGATCATACCGGCAGAAATATCTGAAATTGAGAATTATTTAAGCCGGGATAATAAATAGACATGCTGCATCATCCTTCACCGACCCCTTTTCAACTCGCTGTAACTGTCAACGGCAAATTAGTGGAAAGAGAGGTGGTCACACATCTCCGATTAATGGATTTTCTGCGTGATGATCTTGGGCTGACAGGGACCAAAGAAGTCTGCGGAGAAGGAGAGTGTGGTGCCTGTACGATCATCATGGATGGCCAGACTGTCAATTCCTGTTTGATTCTGGCTGTTGAGGCACAGGGTCGCGAAATTCTGACCATTGAAGGTCTGGCTGATATGGATGCATTAACACAGCTTCAAAAAGCTTTTGAGGATCACCATGCTGTCCAGTGTGGCTATTGTATTCCCGGGATGGTGCTCATCGGTGAAAAGCTATTGGAACGCACGCCCCAGCCAACCCGCGCTGAAATCAAATATGAGCTCTCGGGGAATATTTGCCGTTGCACAGGATATCATAAGATTGTCGATGCCATTGAGAATGCCACGGATAAGCACGCATAAAATGGAAATGTATACGCTTAATTTGGGGAATGCTGGTCCTACTGAGGTTTTCAAAGCATGAAATACTACTGCCCAAAAACGCTCGCAGAATATTTCGATTTGTCCAAAAGCATAGCTGCGTTTGATGTTTCAGTTATAGCGGGTGGAACCGATCTCGTGCCTCGCTATGAGCGAGGTGATCATTTACCTGATTACCTGATCGATTTGAAACATTTGTCTGAGATAAACAGCATTGAAGTCGATGATGACTCGATTAAAATTGGGTCCCTCTCGACCATCCAAAATATTCAGGATCATTCTCTCATTCAGGAAGAATTTGGCGCGCTGCATAGTGCGGCCTATGATTTTGCTGGAGCACAGATTCGTCATCGGGGAACGATAGGTGGAAATATCTGTAATGCATCGCCGGCAGGAGATTTACTCCCACCACTCTACGCTTTTGAGGCTATGTTAACACTACAGGGACCCGCAGGTGAGCGACAAATCCCTATTGGTGAATTTATCCTTGGTCCTGGGGCCACCGACTTGCGGGTGAGCGAATTATTGACCGGCGTAACACTAGTCCGCAAGGGCTATCAATCCCTTTTTCAAAAGGTGGGTCTGCGTCAATCCATGGCTATCTCAGTATTAAATCTGGCATGCGTGTTTGAGGGTAAACATCAAGCACCCACTCATCTTAGAATCACTGCGGGAGCTGTTGCCCCAACAGTTGTAAGCCTGGACGCTTTCTGCGAAGCTTATAAAGCCGCTCCCGGCAAGCTGAGTGAGCTATTGGGATTAATCGATGAAGCTATCTCCCCTATCGACGATATTAGAGCAACAGCAAATTATCGTCATACGGTATTGAAAAACCTAATTAAAGAGATCTTAAAAAATTGAGCGGTATGATGAACGATAAATTATACCCTGTATCCATTCAGCACCTGGTGAGCTGGATGCTGGCAGAGCTTAAATCGGATCAACTTTTCGGCATTCCCAGAGAGCTCTTTTTCGAACCGAAACGTTCAGATCCATTTTGCATGAACCGGTACGGACAAAGGCTTGAAACACCTATAGGGGTGGCAGCCGGACCACATACTCAACTCTCCCAGAATATCATTGCTGCCTGGTTATGTGGGTCCCGCTATATGGAACTTAAGACGGTTCAAACGCTTGATGAATTAGAAGTCAGCAAACCCTGTATTGACATGCAGGATGAGGGTTATAATTGTGAGTGGTCCCAGGAGCTCAAATTAAAACAATCCCTCGATGAATATCTTAACGCCTGGATTGCTATCCATCTTCTTCGTCATCACTTTGCTTGGGAATCAGACCAGGGACCAGGTGTTATTTTTAATATGAGTGTAGGCTATGATCTGGCTGGCATATTGAAACCAAATGTCCAGCATTTTATGGCTCGAATGGATAACAGTCAGGACCTTTTGGATCAGAAATTGGATCTCTTAACAAAGATTTACCCCCCTGTAAAGGACTTAAAAATCCCGGCTCGTATGACAGACAATATTACCCTCTCAACCATGCATGGTTGTCCCCCTGATGAAATCCAGCGTATTGCCAACTATTTAATTACAGAAAAAAAACTGCACACGGCTGTCAAACTCAATCCGACTCTTTTAGGGTCAAATCAACTACGTCAAATATTGAATCATGATCTGGGGTTTGATTCGGTCCAAGTCCCAGATGAAGCATTTGATCATGACCTCAAATATCCTGAGGCAGTTAAGCTTATCAAAAGCTTGCAGACCGATGCCAAAAATAGCGGTGTAGAATTTGGTTTGAAACTGACCAACACATTGGAGGTGGAGAATCATCGCCCGGTGTTTCCGGAGCAGGAAAGCATGATGTATCTCAGCGGTCGAGCCCTGCACCCCATCAGTATCAATCTGGCGGCAAAACTTCAGCAAGAATTCAATGGTGCCCTGGATATTTCCTTTTCTGCAGGGGCTGATGCTTTCAATGTTTCGGATTCGCTTGCCTGTAATATGCGACCCATCACCACCTGTACCGATGTCCTTAAGCCAGGCGGTTATTCTCGCCTCGGACAATATCTGAGCCGGCTCTCAGCGGATATGCTCGAAGACAACGCGCAAAGCATAGATGAATTCATAATTGGACGGGATGAATCAGCCCGGGATTTATCACAGGCAGGATTGAATAATTTGATAGATTATGCAGAACGAGTCATTCAAAATCCACGCTATCATAAGCACAATCATCATTTTGATTCAATAAAAACAGCCCGTAAGCTGAATGCCTTTGATTGTATTGCAGCACCCTGTGTTGATCTGTGTGCGATTAACCAGGATATTCCAGAATATCTCCATTACACGGCTCAAGCTGATTTCAAACAAGCCTTTGCTGCTATTCAAGATACCAATCCCCTCCCAGGTGTAACGGGACATGTTTGTGATCATCTGTGTCAATTGAAATGTACCCGCAATAATTATGATTCACCGCTTCTGATTCGAGAAATCAAACGTTTTGTTACTGAACGGGAAATTGATAAACAGCCCACTACATCCGCGAAGACCACCAACCACAAAATTGCTGTTATCGGAGCGGGGCCCGCTGGCTTGTCCTGTGCTTATTTTCTGGCAAAAGCAGGAGTCGGTGTCAGTGTATATGAAGCCAAACCATTCTCCGGCGGCATGGCATCCGATGCAATTCCAGAATTCAGGTTATCGGATGATGTAATCAATCTGGACACCGGCGTGCTCGAAAAGCTGGGGGTGCGTTTTAATTATGGCGCTCGGATTGATAAAAATACTTTTAAAGATCTCCAAAAAGATTACACCCATGTATTTATCGGTGTGGGCGCTCAAAAAGCGTTAACCATGGGGGTGGCAGGTGAGGAGCTTGCAGGTGTTTTAGATCCTTTGCGCTTTCTATCCGAAATCCGGCAGGGCAGTCGACCCGCGTTAGGTAATAATGTTGCTATAATCGGTGGTGGAAATACTGCCATGGATGCCGCTCGCACAGCGCTTCGATTGTCAGGTGGGTTGGGTAATGTAAATATTTTATATCGCCGTACGAAAGCAGAGATGCCAGCGGATATTTATGAAATCGAAGCTGCGCTG
>JABMPR010000257.1 GCA_013202895.1 bacterium
ATTTTGGGGATTTTGAATTCCTGGTCAAAACAATTCCCCATTCATTTCGCCCGAATTCGATCTGCCCTGATTAGCGCTGCCGTGAAACTCGAGGACAGTAGTGCTCATAAAATTTTAATCTTAAAGGTTTATGAATCAATCACAGAAAATTTCTCACAGGCTATGGGCAAGATAAATGAATCTTCAATAAACCTGTATGAAGACGAGGGAAGCAGTTGGGAGGATGTGCTAGTCTTTGATAAACCTGTTTCAGCAGAACACCGGAAGCGTATTTTTTCAGCATTCCACAGTTCAAGTTTTCTCAATGAATCCATCTACTTATTTTTTGATGGTAAACAAATTACACTAGCAGAAATACCGCCACAGGGAATCTGGATCACCCTTCTTGGTGCCGCACATGGCAAAACTGTTTACCGAGCAACAATTCAGGGGCAGGAGCGAAGTTACAAGTTTGCAATCAACCTTAATGATGATTTGACTTCCGAGGAGCTTACCAGCGAGCTTTTCTGGATTTTGGCTTGTGCCCGAGATAAACGTCTTGATCAATTGGTTGAGACCCTAGGCTCTTACCAAAGCCAACAAGATTTGTGGTCAGAAGAATTCATACCGGGTCTCACAGTAAAACAATATTTGAAACAAGCCGCTTGGGCGGGTTCCTCAGATGAATTACCATCCCCTGAGCATATATGGCCCCATTTCGTGTGGACTGGCATTTTTACCTATACCAAATTCTGGAAGCGGACCCATTTTAAAAAAATGATCAAAATTCCCGATCCTGGAAAAATTATAATCCCAATACACGATTATCATGTCGGTGGTAGATTGGTCTCCATTTCTGGAATTCAAGAAGCAGGAAATGAATTGGCATTTTTAGAGATTCTTGAAGAAGCTTTTGTTCGAAATACTGAAATGACCTTCAAGGAATTTAATCTCAAAGCCGATTCGTACATTATTTATCAAGCTATTAGAGAAGCATTAGGGCAAAAATACAGTCAAGCTTTTTTTGAGGCTATTTTGAATGATTCTGAGACCTCATCTAAGCGTTTGAACGATCTACAGAATTTTCTGAAAACGGTTGCGGAGGAAGGATTCCAGGCCAAATCAGTTTATTTCGCATCCCGGCGTTATCATCGCTGGTTGGCATTGAATAAAGAGGCTACCCTAAACGCAAAAGCACATTTTCTAAAAGATCTATATCGGGATTACAAGATACAGGACAGTGAACCTGAATATCCTGATGTCCGTGTAAAATTATTTGCCGGAACCGTTTTTTCTGAGGCAGATAATAATCTCCAGAATTACCTCTCCACCCTGGCTCAGAATTTACGTGATTCCATTTTAGACGGTAAGAGTCTCCAAACAAAAATTAGTCGGTATATCAGTGAAAATGAGATCAGTAAATATGATGCATTCTTCCTAAAGCGTCTGGCTTTCCCTGAACTGCCACCCAGTGAAGATATCGAACTCATAGCGACCCGATCAACGACTCTTGATGATGTGGAAATCATGATTTCACGTCATGATAGAAAGGGCGGTACCTATCAAATCAGAAAAGCAATGAATCCAATGGAAATAATTCAGTTGCAGCAGCTCTTTCTGAAAGCCCATATGGATGTAAGCTTCACTCATGATCATCATTTTCTGGTAGCCTTGAACTCAAAAGGGAGGGTAATTGGTGGACTTTTCTACATGGACCAAACTGATGATCTGGTCTATATGGACAAAGTTGTAGTTTCGGAGACTTATCGTGGAACAGGAATTAGTCGGGGACTGCTGGATGAGTTTATTAATCGGATGCGCAACGATAAGAAAAAGATGGTAAACACAGGTTTTCTCCATCCGGGCTTTTTTTACAAATTTGGGTTTATTATTGAAAAGGACCAGGGGGGACTGGTCAAATATTTATAAATTAAGAATTTAAACTAGCGAGATTTTTCCTCAGATGGATCATTTTCATCTATATCTTCATCTTCTATCACATCATCTACATCGACATCATCCTCACTGACATCATGGAGATCTTCATCTTCATCTTCATCTTCATCTTCATCTTCATCTTCATCCTTATCAAGATAATTTTTCATGATCGTAGATATGAGTGCTTGTTGAATTGCAGCCTGCAATTCGATATCACTGAAGGGTTTCGCAAATATACCATGAGAACTGGAGGCACGGGCTGAATCAAGTGTAGATTTATCAGTGTGCGCCGTAATGAATATGACCGGGATATCACTTTTATTTGAGATTTCACGAGCAGCTTCCAGACCTGTCATTTTGCCTTTAAGTGTGATATCCATAAGGATAATATCAGGATCATAGGATTCAGCCTTGAGAATCGCATCTCTGCCATTATTCACAATTCCCAGTACCAGATAGCCCATGGCCTCAAGCCTGAGCTTAATTTCACTCGCTACGACAATTTCGTCTTCAACGATTAGGATTCGGGTCGTCTTTTTTTCCATGTCGCATCTTTTATTGCTCTAAATGTAGGATTCGTGAGGTAGATCGGCTTCCACTTCCATCGTTGTATTGTATTCAAGTTTACGTCATTTTTTTTTGGTCATATAATTAAACATAAATGCTCATATTTTCCACTGTAATTCCAAGCTGTTGAATAATAATAAGTTTAGCCCCATAAAAATCAAAAGCCCTGGTCGGTAACCAGGGCTTTGTATCGGTCTGTATCCCCGCTTCTACAATATTGATTTAATATACTCCGTTGTCAATGATTTTGGTCTCTCCAGAGGTAAACCTATGGCACGATCCCAAACGGTGGATGCGAGAACACCCATAGCACGCGAAACACCAAATAGAACAGTATAAAAATCATATTCATGCATCCCATTATGAACCAACAAAACGCCAGAATGTGCGTCTACATTGGGCCAGGGATTTTTTGCCTTCCCCTGCTCAAGCAGAATAGGCGGCACCACATCGTAAAGCATACTGACTACCTGAAAGAGCTCATCGTCTGGCATATGCTTCAAGGCGAACTCACGTTGAGCCATGTAGCGTGGATCAGTCTTTCTCAAAACAGCATGGCCATATCCTGGAATTACATTGCCTGATTCCAGAGTATCCCAGACAAATTTCTTTAATTCGTCCTTTGTCGGTACCCCACCGCCAAGTTTTTCTTTTACGTCCATGATCCAGCGTAATACTTCCTGATTTGCCAAACCATGTAGTGGTCCGGCCAGGCCATTCATACCTGCAGAGAGAGCATAATAAACATCTGAGAGCGTTGAACCAACAAGGTGGGTTGTATGCGCTGAAACATTGCCACCTTCATGATCGGCATGAATCGTGAGATAGATACGCATAAGTTCACGAAACATCTTAGTATCAAAACCCATCATATGAGCAAAATTTCCGCCCCAATCAAGTGCTGGATCTCCTGGAATCATTTTGCCATCTTTATAGCTTCGTCGGTATATGTAAGATGCTAATGCAGGCAAGCGAGCCAGAAGATTCATGGTATCTTCATAGACAGGTTTCCAATAATCCATCTTATTGATCCCAGCACGATATTCAGCGGCAAAGATCGATTCAGTCTGCTGGGCAATGATCCCGGCAGCGAACTGGGTCATTGGATGAGTGGTTTTTGGGAGTGCATCGATTGTTTTGAAAACATGGTCAGGAAGTGTCCCTCTCTCCTGCCATTCCTTAGTAATCTCAACGACATTCTCCATTGTGGGAAGTTCACCTGTCATCAGTAAATAGAACAATCCTTCGGGTAGTGGCTCTTCTCCTTCAGCAGCATGAGGCAATTTCTGTTGAAGATCAGGGATTGTAAATCCACGAAAACGGATACCCTCATCTGGATCCAATGCTGATGTTTCGGTAATCATCACCTTAACACCGCGCATCCCACCATATGCTTGAGCTACTGTAACATCACACAGTATCTTGTCACCGTGATTTTTACGAATCTTACCAACCTCTTCCCTGAACGGAGGGATGATTTCTTCCAACTTTTGTTTTAGTAATGACATAGCTTATTCTCCCTTTTTGTAATCATTTATGCAATGCTGTTTACCAATCATTTTATTTAAGCAAATTGATGTACTTTTCAAATTTTATCCAATACTACAACAAGTGCAAAAATAGTGCCTGCAAACAGCGGTTGTGAAAATATTTAATTGCTTAACCAAAATATTATCAATATGTACATAATTCGGGGGATTTATGATACCTTTTCCTTAAGTGCGGGTTAGTTTGGCTCATGGCTTTTCATTTTGATCAATCATCAGACGCCTTAAGGAAGCGGCTTTTTGATCAGTTGGGTGATCAATTCACTGCATTTGAAATAGCCATGGCTCAGTCATCTCCAACTTCTATCCGGTTGAATCCTCGTAAAATGAACGGGCTATTTGACAATCAGGAAAAGGTTCTCTGGTGTCCCCAGGGCAGATACCTGGAATCGCGACCCAATTTCACGCTGGATCCTCTTTTTCATGCTGGTACCTATTATGTACAGGAAGCTTCATCCATGTTTCTGTACCATGTGGTTGATCAAGTGCTGGACACATCGAGAAACTTGCGGGTGCTAGATCTCTGTGCTGCACCCGGTGGAAAAACTAGCTTACTACAAGGCATGCTTCACCATAATTCTGTATTGGTAGCAAATGAAGTCATTTCTGGCAGGAATAAAATATTGCGCCAAAATATGATACGCTGGGGTGGTGATAATCACATTATCACACAGAATGATCCAAAATCGTTTCAAAAACTACCTGGATTCTTTGATCTAGTTCTCTTAGACGCGCCCTGTTCAGGAGAAGGTCTACTTCGTAAGGAACCATCTGCCATCGAGCAATGGTCGGAGCGAAATGTCCTTCATTGTGCCTCAAGACAGAGAAGAATCTTGTCAGATGTGATACCAGCACTCGCACCTGGAGGCTTCCTGATCTATAGCACCTGCACTTTTTCAGAAATAGAAAATGAACTCAATATGAAATGGCTGCAGGAGAACTCTGATCTAACTCCACTGACTCTTGAAATACCCGATTTCTGGGGCATTCATCAAGAGGATCATGGGTTTCCTGCTTATCGAATGTATCCTCACCGGCTGAAAGGTGAGGGATTTTTTATTGCTGTATTCCAAAAAACTTCTGGTAAGCCGTTTCAGTCAAAAATAATGCGATCGACATTCCGAGCAAATCGATTTGAAGGATCTATCCAAGAGGATAATTTTTGGCTGAAAGCGCCAGAACGTTATGACTTCCTCATACGTGATCAGCATCGGATTGCTATACCAAAAGCACTCTCAAAAGATTTTCTGGACTTATCACTTAATTTGAGAATTACCTCCTCAGGTTTGAATTTAGGAAAAATGTATCACGGAGAGCTAAAGCCCTCCCCCGAGTTGGCATTGAGTCAACACGTTTCAATTGATCTTCCCAACATTAGCCTGGATAGTGAGTGTGCCTTAGATTATCTGGCTCATATCAATATTAATCATGGATTGGAAAATACAGAAGGGCGTTATCTGGTAAGTCATGGAGGATATGGTTTGGGTTGGTTACATGTACTGAAAACTGGCCAAATCCGTAATAATTATCCCTCGGCCTGGCGAATTCTAAAGCGTCATCCCCAAAAATAAATAACAGTAACTATTACTATTAGCTTGATATTATCGCAATAGAGCTTAATTTTTTGCATTATGGAATCAATTAAACACCGTTATAGCAGGCAACGAGAAACTATACTTCAAGTATTGCGTGGCACACTTGAGCATCCCAATGCGGATTGGATATATAATAAAACGCGAAGAATAATTCCTAACATCAGTTTAGGGACTGTCTATCGAAATTTGAGTCAATTGGTAGAGAGTGGTAGGATTATAAGGATTAAAGATGATGCCGTTATCCGCTATGATGCAAATATCAAGCACCATGATCATTTCCGCTGCACTAGCTGTGGAAGGTGGTATGATATTGAGATTCTGGATAATACTGTAATAGAGTCATTTAATAAAAAGCACAAGTTTCATATCGAAGCCTTCAATCTCGAATTAGAAGGAGTTTGCGAAATCTGCTTGTAAGTCAAAGGTTTAAATAAAGGAAAGTGTTACTCTCCGCTTTTAAAGTCTGAATTAAAATAAAACTAAAATTCCACATTATAACCCTTACTGCCCCATCCCATAATACCCATCCGCAGATTCATCACATTTTTATAATCTTCATCCAGTAATATTTTGGATGCGGTAGTACTTCGATTACCTGTTGCGCAATAAATAAGGATCGGTTGGTTCAGATACAAATCCAGTTCATTTATTCGTTCCTGAAGTTCCTGCAAGGGGATCAAAGTTGCCCCGCTTATATGCCCTGCATTGAATTCGGGTTTGGTTCGCACATCAAGAACAAACCGAGGATTTTTAATCATGAGCTTCCAGGCTTCTTCAGCACTCACTTCGCTGTAATTGGCTTGACGAAGTTCAACAACCTCCAATATTCCTAGCTGGTCACCGATCATAAACGAATACCTCCCGCTTTCTTTTATCTTGAAATAAGGTTGCTCTGTACTATTATCAACCAGGATTTTATTAATGTTTAACTTAGGTATCACAAGTCCATACTCAGTTCTCGATGCACCCTTATCATTTATTTGAAATTTGATATAATCGCCTCGATAGACAACTAGATCAAGAGTATCCCTGCCAACATCCACACTTATATTGCGGTAGCCCCCTCGTACGACTCCTGATACTTCTAGTTGCTGACTATTTTTTTTTCCGAGCTGTAAACCGCCCCCCTTGCAACCGAATATTAATATTCCAGCAAAAAGAAATATTGATAGTAATTTAATTTTCATTTTTTCCTCCTAATCTATAGATGAAAGATCGGCTCAAAGGTGACATCATTTATAATAAATAAAAAGGTTTTCCTTAACTTTTCTGATTGACCAGCACTTTGACTTTTCCTTATGATCCTTGATAAGAGTATTTACTAATATGATATAAATGTACGTTTATCATATTATTTTATGATATTAGTAAATATTTCCTTGACATGTGCAATATTTATTCGATATTCTGTACGTATTTAAAAATAAATAACGGAAAGCGTTCATATTATGCCACATCGAATACCAACAGACGTTCATCTCCCAGACTTTAAAGATCGTCCTCAGAAAGAAGGAGATATCCTCCGTACTGCAGAACATCTTTTTATGCAGTTTGGATACAACCGAGTCACTGTAGAGGAAATCTGCCGTGAAGCCAATGTTTCCAAAGTTACTTTCTACAAGTATTTTCCTAACAAGTTTGCTGTATTAGAAGATTATATGGATGCGAGGTTGGATCTTGGTATGCAGACCTTTGATCGAATAAGAGCCGCCGATGCAAGTTTGCAGGAAAAAATGCAAGCATTGGTAGCCATGAAGGAATCTGCGGTCAGTCATTTTACACCGGTTTTTATGCACAGTCTCATGGCTGCGGATGAAGCCATCGTTTCGCTAATGAGCCGTTGGACAGACATGAGTATGCAAGCCATGCGCCAATTCTTTGTTGATGGCCAGATTAGCGATGAGATACACCCGGATTACAGCGTGGATTTTCTACTCCATGTTTGGATGGTCATGGCTGCTGATGCCAGGTCGGAAGGAATGATGGCAATGTATGATGATGACATGGTCAAATTGTCTCGAGATTTCATGAATTTCCTTTTCTATGGCACAACCGGTCCACCTCGGGAATCAGATTGACAATGAAGGTGGCACTCCGAGTTGGCATGCTTGTTCTCTTTTCATATGCCCTAGCCCAGCCTCAATCGTTTTCAACAGACGTAAAAGGGCAGGCATCATTGGTTCATTCCAGTTCTATTGAAAGCTCCTTTACTGAAAGCCCGACAACGCTGCGATACATTCCTCAAATCCGTGGGGATTATGAAATGAATCACAAAGGTCGTTTGGGTGTGGATGCTGCTCTAAACCTGTACAACTTTTCATTGGGAGACTCCCTGGTCGATATGGAAGGAGAATTCTACCGCCTTACACTTCGATATGATTCTCCCAATTCCCAAATCCGGTTTGGTCTTCAAAAAATCAATTTTGGACCAGCCCGAATGCTGCGGGTGTTGCAATGGTTCGATGAGGTGGACCAACGAGATCCACTGGCTCTGTCCCCTGGGGTATGGGCTGCTATGGGTCGCTATTTCTTCGATAATGGTGTTGATCTGCGGATCTGGACCATGGCTGATGCTCCCACCCGGCTCGCGACAGATTTGGGTTAAATGAGGATTGGCCGTGGGATTTTGGTGGGCGACTTGAAATTCCCATCCCCCAAGGCAGTTTCGGGATTACGGTTCATTCACTTGACCCTGCAGAAATCAGCGAGGTGAATGAATCTCGATTTGCTTTGGATTTTCGCCTGGATGCTGTTGTGGGTCTATGGGTTGAAACCATGGCTTCTCGCGTACAAATGCCTGGTTTACAATCGGATAATGTGACGGCCATGGCAGGTGTGGATTACACTTTTGGCATTGGTAATGGTCTGTACGCATCCCTGGAAACATTGACTGCACATTCCGGTGAATTTGGTGACGAACTATCCTGGAAATTGCACTCCACGGCAATCATGGCAAATTATACGCTTGGTCTGGAAGATGGTCTCATGGCCTATTTATATGCTATTAACACTCCAGATGATGAGACGAAATTTATTCCAACGCTTGGTTGGCAACATACACAGGGCAACTGGTTATTCTATCTGGCACTTTATGATATGCCCGAATTTTCAACTGCTGAAACACTGGGGTTTCCAGAAGGAACCGGGTTACAGATAAATATTGCAGTTAATCATTAATGAAATATTCTATTAAGAACTAAAAGGAAATCA
>JABMPR010000258.1 GCA_013202895.1 bacterium
GTGTAGGAACTCCCTGGTATCTCACGGCTGGTGATCATGATGTTAACCCAGCCAAATTCGAACCTCAATCTACGGACAGATCAAACGAAAAACGTTTTCAGGAGTTGTGTGTGGGAATTGGTCTGCCTATGGAAGAGCGTTTGTATTACTCAGTAGATTTCCAGGGTTATCACCTGGTTTTTCTATATTCGCTTGAGAACCTTCACACCGATCCGCGCTGGGGGTCGATCTTTTTAAATGGGATCTCAGATGAACAATTAAAATGGCTGCAATCTGATCTGGAGCAGCATCGTGACACAAAAGGCACCATAGTGATCACTCATCATCCGCACTGGTATTCATGGTCCAATTGGTTTCCAGTCCACAAGGTTTTACGGGCATACTCTGTGATTGCAGTCATCGGAGGTCATTTCCATTATGACCAGGATGACGGTGTTATTGACGGCATAAATTACATGGTAGTTGGTGCTACAGGTGGTGGCATAAAAGATGCGGACGTTGAATCGGGAGGAAGTTACCAATATGCCCTGCTCACTCTTGAGGGCCAGAACCTGAGCAGTTATGAGCTACGAGAGGTATTCAGCGATTCACTCCTGGAGCGAACGTCCCGCCGATCCATGGACCGGATTCAGGCAATTTCCGCTTCAATGAGCAATGCTTATAGAGATGAAAATTTGATCATGCAGGATGGTATGATCCTATCCATAGATGGCAACGGGCATGAAACCATAAAGACTCTAATCGATATTGAATCAATTCAAAATCCCATCGATTTACCTGTAGAATTATCCATTTATCCAGTGGATTCCAAGTTAATAGCTCCACGCTGGGTAGGTAGCAAAGCCGGAAAAAATGGAGCATACTCTATAATTCTTGAACCCGGAGAACGCTGTGGTTGGGCGAACTATTCGAATAGCGGGCAGTGGATTACGCCAGATGCTATCTGGGAGGCAGATATTGTGAAGGATGCTTTGAAAATGGCTGAATCACCAGCCATCGGTGTGAAACTTAAGATGGAGTATGTGGATACCCGGCCACGCTGGATCTCCTCACAGATAAATTTTCATGTTAAGTCAGCAAAAAATCAGAGTGAAAATTTTCTGTATAAGTGAAGGATACAGTAATTGGACGCACACCAAAGAATATTAGAGAAAATCGAGTTCAGCCGGAATGGGATCATCCCCATTTACTATCAACTTCAGGAAGCACTTTGGGAGTGTATAGCAGAAGGTCTGTATAAACCCCATGATAGATTGCCTTCAGAAAATGAACTATGCAATCAGCTTCATGTGAGTCGAAATACTGCTCAAAGAGCTCTTAAGGCCATCGTCGATAAAGGAGCAGCCTACCGAGTTCAGGGTCGGGGTACTTTTGTAACTGATAAGTCGATTACTTACAGCATTACAACAAAACTCAGTTTCTCTTCTGAAATCATCGGTCTAACCAAAGAAATTCGGACTATTCTGAAATTCTCTAAGAATCAAAAAGCATCACAACATGTCGCCAGACTTTTGGAAATTGGGGAGGACGAGCAGGTAACGACCATTCAACGTATTCGATTTGTAGATGACACTCCAGCGGCCTTGATGACCTCTTTCATCTCGCAAAAACTGGTTCCGGGTTTGCTTGACGCGCTAGTACCGGAAGACTCGCTCTTTAAAACCATCAAAGCCAGGTATGGATTGGAGGTTGGGTCAGGATCAGAAACCCTGCAGACCATCAATGTTAATGAATATGAAGCTCAACAGTTGGGTATCAAAGAAGGAGATGCGGTCTTTCTGATTGAGCGAATAAGTAAGTCCACGGATGGTAAAGTGCTGGAATTGGCGAAAACTATTTTGCGTGGGGATATCAGTAAGTTTTATGTGGAGCTGGGCTAAATATCAATAAGCGCTGTTTATGAGTAAAATCTAGTGATCCAGTAATAATGGTATTTTATAGTAAATAATACGCTTTGCGAAGATAGGAAGTGCATTTTCGTTGACTTTATCTATTCAGTGTATATACCTGTGTATCAAAGCGTTAGAGGTGTATCCTGAATTGTCTTACACACTCCGTGCTTGGGTCCTCTGACCTCACACGTCGGTGAGCTGTGTAATGACTATATGTGCTTTATATTTTATCATGAATGAAACGAGAAAATCTAATCTAAAGAGTAAACACAAATGACAAAGATAACTAATCCAAAACGAACAGAGAAGCAGCTCCCCTTTGATTTACAGATTTTACAAGCTTTGCGTCAAATTATTCGTTCGATTGATATCCATTCAAGGAAGCTTAAGTCAACATACAATACGACCACACCCCAGCTCATCTGCCTGGGTATTATCAATGAACATGAATCTTCAACAGTCACCAGGATTGCAGGCCAGGCATATTTGAGCACAAGTACGGTTGTAGGTATCCTGGATCGTCTGGAAAAAGAAAACTTGATATTGCGAGAACGAGATGTGAATGATCGTAGGCTTTGGAATGTTACTCTCACAAAAAAAGGCAAGGCGCTTTTGAAACAAGTACCTTCACCGCTTCATGATGGTTTGCTTAATGCTTTGCAAAATCTTCCCGAATATGAACAGGCCAATATAACTGCATCTCTGTTAAGGATAGTCAATCTGATGGGTGCTGAATCAGTTGAGGCTGCCCCTATCCTGGAGACTGCACAGCTACCCTCCCAAAAAACGAAATAATTTGATATGAATTACAATAATGATTCCGGCTTAAACATGATACAAATAACTAAATTTATTCTATAACACTCTAGCGATTACCTGTCTTCAATAAACCAAATACTCATTTATTCAAGAAAGTTAAGGTGAATATGTTTTCGATCTCGGAAAGAGCAAAAACACGTCTGCTAGAGGCAAAAGAAGAACTGGCAGATCATGATGGATCAGTCATTAGACTTGGCCCATCAAGTAAACAGGAAGGGGCTTTTAAACTATATATCGATGAGGTTCACCCGGATGATCACAAAATATATGGTGATGATAATAAACTTATTCTTGTAATAAAGAATCCGCTGCTATTTAAGCTGGAAAAGGCCGGTCTTGACTATGATAAGCAGTTCATATTTGTGAGCAAAAAATAACTAAACACCCATAAAGGAACTCTTTTGGCTTTTCTAGACTATCTTATTTTTACCACATATATGCTAATCATTCTTGGTGTTGGTTACTATTTCTTCCGCAAGAATGAATCCGCTGAAGATTACTTTGTTGGAGGTCGTACTATTTCTCCAACCCATATTGGTTTATCAATTGCTGCTACGGATGTAGGTGGTGGTTTTTCAATCGGTTTGGGTGGTTTGGGGTATATGATGGGACTTTCTGGAAGCTGGTTGCTTTTTACCGGATTACTGGGAGCCTGGCTCTCAGCAGTCTTTATCATTCCGAGGCTTAAAACTCTAGATATAGAACACGGCTTTATGACCTATCCTGACTTTCTACGTCACCGGTATAATGGAAAAGTGGCCATGGTTGCAGCTGTGATCTCAGGTATTGGATACTTAGGGTTTACCAGTGGTCAAATCCTGGCTGGAGCAAAACTTATGTCAGGGTCAGTCATTTCTACAGCACCATTTGGGCTTGAGCCACTTACATTCTCCATCTACATTATTGGTTTTATAATTGTGGCCTACACAGCCCTTGGTGGCTTAAAGGCAGTCATCTATACTGATA
>JABMPR010000259.1 GCA_013202895.1 bacterium
GTGTCAATATGTAGGTGTAGATCTTTCATGAGCTTGCCGGGAAATTAAGCGGGAATTACAAAGAAGGAAGGATGAAAAAATGGCAGGAGTTTGCCACTATTCTTTATTCCCTCACCCCATGCTTTCTACTATGTTGATGTGATGACATGTGAAGCTAATATATATCTCGATCATGCTGCAGGGACTTTTGTGCTTCCGGAGGTTCAGGAACAGATAAATAAAATTCTGAATGACGAAGTAGTCAATCCATCCAGCATCCATGCAAGAGGTAGACTGACAGCCGCATTGCTGGATTCTGCTCGCCAGGATACTGCTGGAGTTATCGGTGCTAAACCAGGTGAAATTATTTTCACATCAGGTGGGACTGAAGCCAATAATCTAGCAATTTTCGGATTAGCACATGCTCAGAAAAATAAAGGCAAACATATCCTTAGCTGCCAGACCGAACATCCTTCAGTATTAGCGAGTCTGAAGCAGCTGGAGAATGAGGGCTTTCGGGTCAGCTATTTATCCACGAATAGTCATGGTGAAATAGATTTGGACAACCTGGCTGCATCCATTTCGGATGAGACGATCCTGATCTCGTTGATGTGGATTAATAACGAAACGGGTCTGATTCATCCAATTGAAGAAATTGGCGGGATTGCAAAGGATCATGATATCAGGTTTCATTGTGATGCTGTGCAGGCACTTGGTCACATTCCGATTCAGACCGACAAGCTGCCCGTGGATGCGCTAACGTTTTCTGGACATAAGATCGGTGCACCGGCTGGGATTGGCGTTCTTTATCTTCGAAAAGGAATCGTCCTTCAACATCAAAGTTATGGGGGCAACCAGGAAAATAATCTGCGCGCCGGAACCCAAAATGTTATTGGCGCACAGTCTTTTTCACGAGCCGCCCAATATTTTCAAGATCACTTTGAGATGAATAAAAATAAGTTCCAGACTCAAATGACTGGTCTCAGGGAAAAGCTTAAACGCATTCCAGGAATTCAATTTAATCGAGGGGGCAGTCTTTATAGCGATCACATTTTAAACTGTTCATTTCAGCAGGTCGATGGAGAAGCCCTTTTTATTCGACTGGATATGAGAAAAATAGCTGTTTCAAATGGATCAGCATGTAGTTCTGGATCCCAGGCACCCTCGCATGTCTTAACCTCACTTGGAATGGAAGAATCTCTGGCTCAAGCCAGTCTGCGAATATCCCTGGGGATTAATACTAGCGAAAGTGAAATTGAACAATTTTGTAAGGAGCTAAATAGCATTATTAACTCAATTAAGAGTGCGTTATAAAATGGATACAAGAGTCAAAAAAGTCCTGATTGCAATGAGTGGTGGAGTTGATAGCTCTCTGGCCGCTCGTCTGCTTGTTGAACAGGGCTATGATGTCATTGGTGTTACCATGAAATTATGGGGCTATCTGGATACCGGGGGTCGTCCAACCCACGACAGTAACTGTTGTTCTCTGGATGATATTAATAACGCAAAAGCCGAATGCGCCTCACTTGGTATTCCCCATTACACCCTGGATATGTCTGCAGAATTCAAGCAGATTGTAATTGAGAATTTTGTTTCTGAATACAAGGCGGGAAGAACCCCTAATCCATGTGTCGTTTGTAATACGGAGATCAAATGGCATGCCCTGCTGAATAAATTGGATGACCTGGAGGTTGATTACCTGGCGACCGGGCATTATGCTCGAAAGATTCGGCATGCAGCCTCTGGAAAATGGACTATTGGTCGGGGGAAGGATTTGAATAAAGATCAATCCTATGTTCTGTGGGGTATAAGACCCCTTGATTTAGACCGGACCATATTTCCCCTAGGCGACCTAACTAAACACGAAGTTCGAAATCTGGCGGCACAGGCGCAGATGCGAACTGCTGACACTCCTGAGAGTATGGAGATTTGCTTTGTACCGGATAATGATTACCGCAATTTCTTAAGTGAACAATATCCAGAAATAGTTGAAGCTGCTCCAGAGGGGGATTTCGTTAACGCTGAAGGTGAAGTCATTGGCAAACACAAGGGCGTTTTCAACTATACAATTGGTCAACGGAAGGGTCTGGGTATAGCCACAGGGGAAAAAGTTTTTGTGAACAAGATTGACTTGGAACACAATATTGTGCATGTGGGAAGTAAAGCAGATGCTGAAGCCATATCCTTCATCGTAAACTCGTGCAACTGGCTTATCCCTGAATCCTTTGTTCTTGACCATCCCGTGGATGTGCAGATCCGTTATAACCATAAGGCAAAACCAGCTCGTATTTCCTCAGTTTCAAATGATGAGGTCAGGGTAGATTTTGAAGCACCCCAGGATGCCATCACGCCGGGACAATCGGCAGTCTTTTTCCAGGAGGGGCTGGTCGTCGGTGGAGGCATCATAAAATCGGTGTAGGTCGCTAATATCCATACATTTTAATTTTGAAGTATTTAAATTGGTCACGGGAATGGATTGAAATATGATTAATGAATTAGCAGTCGTGATCATGGCGGCGGGCAAAGGCACCCGTATGCAGCGAGACGATATTCCAAAAGTGTGTAACCTTGTCCTGGGTAAACCACTCATTCAATATGTCGTGGATCAAGCTAAAAGTTTATCAGCCGCCAAAATTATCTGTATCGTGGGACATCAACAACAGGTTGTTCGGGATGCTCTAAAGACTGAACCTGTACTTTTTGCTGAACAGCTTGAGCAATTAGGCACCGGTCATGCAGTGCTGCAAAGCGCTGAACTTTTGAAGGATTTTGATGGCGATGTTATTGTTCTGTCTGGCGACGTGCCCATGCTAAGGGGAAGCACGCTCGGGGCATTATTAGACAAACATCGGCAAGGCAAATTTTCTGCCACAGTACTTACGGCTTTAACCGCTGATCCCACTGGATACGGCCGGGTTTTACGAACTGAGGAAGACCTCTTCGATCAGGTGGTGGAGCACAAGGATGCTACAAAAGAACAATTGTCAATAAATGAAATCAACTCCGGGATATATGTTTTTGATAGTCGAGAACTGTTTGCAGAGTTATCGAAAGTGGGTAACAGCAACACTCAGGGCGAATATTACCTTCCTGATGTCCTACCCCTGCTCCAGAATAAAGGATCAAAGGTAGGGGTTGATATCTGTGAAACTTTTTCTGAAATTCAGGGTATCAACAC
>JABMPR010000022.1 GCA_013202895.1 bacterium
GAATAGGCTGGTTTTTGAATGCGACATAGAAAAGATGGTAGAAAGCTAGGTCGGACTGCAAGTCACCGTAAGGCCATGTTGGCTAACATGGCTGCAAATCTGTTCCTGCATAAACAGATCCGAACCACGCATCCCAAAGCACTTGAGGCTCGTAGACTTGCAGAAACTTTAATCACTAAGGCAAAACGTGGTGATTTGCATTCTCGCAGACTGGTGCTTAAGGTAATACCCCACAAAGATATAGTTAAAATTCTCTTTGATGAGATTGCCCCCCAATATGCCGAACGTAATGGTGGTTATACTCGGATTATTAAATTGGGTCAGCGGAAAAATGACGCTGCGCATGTATCCTTGCTTTCCCTGGTAGATTTCGATCCATCAGGTGATGTATCAAAAGTTTCCGCCAAGGAAAAGCGTAAAAAAGCTTCCGTAAAGACAGCCCCTGAGGTTGTTGAAGCAAATGTTGTAGAGGATGCTGTCGAGGAAGTAGCTGAAACTCAAACGGTTGAAGCAGAAATAGGTGATACCGAAGCAATTGAAGAAACTATCGCTGAGGAAACCTCCTCGCAGGAAACAGAGGATTCTGAACCAGAATCGGATAAATCCTGATCAATTGAATCTGAGAATCTGATGAATATGCAACAATTTAAGGCAGGGATATTCCCTGCCTTTTTATTCCTAATCTGCATTACACAACCCTTACAGGCAAGACCGGTGCAGGGTATCTGGGTGGTTCGTCATTCGATTACAAATCCATCAAAAGTTAAAAAGGTTGTAGAATTTGCCCGAGTGAATGGATATACAGATCTATTCATTCAGGTTAGAGGTAGAGCGGACGCCTACTATAATAGCCAGTTTGTCCCACGCTCCACATTGCTTGCCCCAGGTTCTTATGATCCTCTACGTGAGATCATCCCTCTTGCGCATGCCAATGGAATCAAAGTGCACGCCTGGGTAAACATGTATCTCTCATGGTCAGCCAGGAAAAATCCTGCTAATCCTGCGCATATCATCAACAAACACCCGGATTGGGTGGAGGTAAACGGGCATGGGAAAAGTGATCTCGATTTTGTATCACAAAATGGACTCAAAGGTCGTGAAGGTGTTTATCTGTCACCTATGAATGACGAAGTGAATGATCATCTTTTACATGTAATAAATGAGATTGTAAGCAACTATGCTGTAGATGGAATCCATATGGATTATATCCGATTTCAGGACCGAGATTATGGCTATAACCGTTCTGGTCGTAAGAAATTTTTGATGCAATACAATGTTGACCCCATCACTTTGGGGAACGGTAAGGGTTCTTATTGGTATCGTCTCAATCCAGATGACAAGGAAAAATATTGGCTTTTATGGAATGATTTTCGGCGAAATGAAGTTAGCCAATTTATTGATCAAATTCATAAAAGTATTCTGAGCATTAACCCACAGGTTAAATTATCCGCGGCTGTAAAGCCAAATCCTGAACTTGCAAAATCTAGATTTTTTCAGGATTGGTCTAGTTGGCTCAGAAACGGAAGTGTGGATTTTGTGGTTCCTATGAACTACGCCAAGTCGGAAAACGATTTTAAACGCTGTATGACTTTGATGAGTAATGCCCGATTATCACCGGATCAGATATTCATGGGTATCGCAACCTATAATCAAAATAGCTTTACGTCTGCTGCAAAAATTGGTCTAGCACGTGATGCAGGATTCAGAAACATGGTTATATTTTCTTATGATACTTATGAGAAGGATCCCAGCTACTTCGATCAGATTCACCGAATCTTCAAATATTAGGAGCTAATATGGGACGCAAGATTACACCCCCAACCGGGAGTAAATTGCATTGCAAGGGCTGGCATCAAGAGGCTGCCTATCGCATGATCCAACACAATTTGAGTCACGATGTTGCTGAAAACCCTGATGAATTGATCGTTTATGGCGGCTATGGTAAAGCAGCCCGTAATTGGGAATCCTTTGATGCAATTCTGAAATCATTGAAGGAACTGGAAAATGATGAAACTCTCATGATTCAATCAGGTAAACCGGTCGCTGTATTTAAAACACACGCCCAGGCTCCACGCGTCCTTATCAGCAACTCCATGCTCGTTCCGAAATGGGCAACCTGGGAGCATTTCAACGAACTTGATAAAAAAGGTCTTATGATGTACGGCCAGATGACCGCTGGCAGTTGGATTTATATTGGATCTCAGGGGATACTGCAAGGCACCTACGAAACCCTGGCTTCTCTGGCAAAGCAGCACTATGGCGACGATTTACGTGGTAAAGTGGTGGTTACAGCCGGTCTAGGTGGTATGGGTGGTGCCCAGCCACTGGCGGTAACTATGAATAACGGGATCGCTTTGGTTGTGGAAATCGATGCAAATCGGATTCAACGCCGCTTGGATACACGATATCTGGATAAATCCACCAAAGATTTAGCCCAAGCTTTGGCTTGGGTGAAACAAGCAAAGGCAGATTTAAAACCATTGAGTATTGGGTTGGAAGGAAATGCCGCTGATATCCTTCCGGAGCTAATCTCAAGAGGTTTTATACCAGACGTGGTTACTGATCAAACCTCTGCACATGATGAGTTACGCGGTTATTATCCACATGGAATAAGTTTTAAGGAAGCAAACATATTAAGAGATTCAGATCCTGGAAAATATGTTGAGCTGAGCTATAAATCGATGGCGCGTCATGTTGAAGCTATGCTGGCATTTAAAAAAGCAGGGTCAACCGTCTTTGACTATGGCAACAATATTCGAGCTCAGGCTGAAAAAGCCGGGGTGAAAGATGCATTTGATATTCCAGGATTTGTCCCGGCTTATATCCGACCTCTGTTTTGCGAAGGGAAGGGGCCTTTCCGTTGGGTTGCACTCTCTGGAGATCCGGCAGACATCTATCGTACAGATGAACTCGTCAAAGAATTGTTCCCTGAGGATGAGGCTCTCCAGCGTTGGATAGATATGGCTCAAAAACGGGTAGAATTCCAAGGATTACCAAGTCGCATTTGTTGGCTTGGCTATGGTGAAAGAGCAAAATTGGGACTGGCTATGAATGAGTTGGTTCGAAAGGGTGAGATTTCCGCTCCCCTGGTTATTGGGCGGGACCATCTGGATTCAGGTTCTGTCGCCTCGCCAAATCGTGAAACGGAAGCCATGCTCGATGGCTCTGATGCCGTGGCCGACTGGCCAATCCTGAATGCCCTGGTTAATGCTGTCGGTGGTGCCAGTTGGATTTCCGTGCACCACGGTGGTGGGGTTGGGATGGGTTACTCAATTCATGCCGGCATGGTCATTCTCGCTGATGGCTCACGGGAAATGGATGATAGATTACAGCGGGTCCTCACGACAGATCCTGGCATGGGTGTTGCTAGACATGCCGATGCAGGATATAAATTAGCAATAGACGTTGCCAATGACCGCGGTATAAAATTACCCATGATTAATGGTTAAAAATTCTGAGCCAGCTTATGAACACTAAAACTATCAAGGGAATCACAAATATTGGACAATGGGTCTCCTGGAATCCATCAAGCAATCAAATGGAATTGGGTGAGGGTGGAACGTGGCTAATTGAGAACGGTAAATTCGTTGACTATCGATCAGAAAATTATACTGATCCAAATTATCTGGATGCAAAAGGTCAGTTATTAACTCCAGGTCTTCTCGATCCACACACACATCCGGCATTTGCCAGCACTCGTGAACTGGAATTCGAAATGCGCTCTCAGGGAAAAAGCTATCAGGAAATAGCTGAAGCTGGGGGAGGTATTCGAAACTCGGTACGGCAGTTGCGTGATATCAGCGAATCCAAACTAAGTGATTTGGTACACCAGAGGCTCTCGTTAATGATGGCACACGGCACAACCACTGTGGAGTGTAAAAGTGGTTATGGCTTGTCAACGGAAGCTGAAATAAAATCTTTACGGGCCATTCGATCAGCTGCAGAACGTCTACCCCTAAAAACTTTCTCAACATTCCTGGGAGCCCATGAAATTCCCGATGAATATCGCCGGGATAAAGAATCTTATATCGAACTTCTTACGACTGAGATGATTCCTAGAGTAGCTCAAGAGAATCTGGCTGAATTTTGCGATGTATTTTGTGAAGCAGGGGTCTATTCACCTCAGGAAACCAGAAAAATCCTGGAAGCTGCCCAAAATAATGGACTCCAGTTGAGAATTCATGCAGATGAATTTGTATCCACTGGCGGGGCAGAGCTAGCTGCTGAAATGAAGGCACTCTCAGCCGACCACCTGATGGCTATTTCCCCAGAGGGCATTCAGGCACTGGCAGATTCTGATACGGTAGCAACACTTCTACCGGGCACCACATTTTTTCTGGGAAGCGATACCTGGGCGCCCGCACGCAAAATGCTGGATAGCGGAGTGACTATAGCGCTTGCCACAGACTTCAATCCGGGAAGTAATATGAGTCTTTCAATGCCATTTGTAATGACACTGGCAGTTATTTATCTGCATTTGACACCCCTGGAAGCTTTACAAGCAGCTACCTACGGGGCAGCAAAATCTCTAGGTATAGAAAAAACCACATGTGCATTACATACAGGATATCAGGCGGATGCCGTATTGTGGAAAGCAAACAACTACCGTCAACTGTCATATTTTTATGGTGTTAATCAGGTTGCGGAAGTTGTTATCGAGGGGAAACATGTTCACTGAGATCAATGGAATATGAAAAATAATCTGACCCATATCGCTTGATTCACTCGAAGCAAAACGTATATTGCTCAATCAGAAATTTCGCTTTAGTTGGAGGAAAGCCAGTGTATTTCAAGAAATTTGTTCTTATAGTTTTAAGTTTACTGTTCCTTATATCATCTGGTTTCAGCCAGTCAAGCTCAGCTATGTATAGAGA
>JABMPR010000260.1 GCA_013202895.1 bacterium
GTTATGATCTAGGACAGGGGAAAGGTCCAGGTATTTTTGGGATACATCCATTTAGCGATCTGCACGCTTATTTATATTTCTGGTGGCGCAGCGGAAACCCCTATACCTATCATCCTCCGGGAGATTTATCCACAAAACCAAACAATAAGAAGTGGTCCAGCCTTTACCAGTTAAATCTAAAGCTTTCAAAGGGCGTCACCATTGGTGGTATACATACAGTATTCAGCCTGGATGCCACCAATCTGCTTGATTCAAAATTCCTACGTCAGCTGTATAACGACCAACTCAATTATTATTTTGAAAATTCTGATCTACCGCTGGAGGAAAGGTTACCAAGAAATACTTTCTCAGGGGAACCCAATGTCTGGGAGTGGTACACCTATGAAGTAGCACCCCGACAAATTGAATTCCAATTAAGGATTGATTATTAATGAAAAAATTGAGCAGAAGAATTCTTCCAAGTAAGTCCTCCGGTTTTGAAGGTGCCAGGGAAAGAGATAATATTCTTATTCGATCTATGACGATATTATTTCTCACATTAATTATTCTTTCAAGTCAGGTGATTGCTCAAGGCTGGTCAAAACAGACGGTGAATAGGGGGAAACTATGGGCTACACTGCACAATTCATTACAATACGGAGATCCTACCGAAATTGTAAACGTTTATCACGGTCTGGATTATCCAGGATATTCAAAAGGCTCCAATATTCAGGATGCATTAAATTACATCGGGGCTGGAGGATACGCTCTTTATGGGGTACGGGGCGGTGTAGAACATTCATATACTTTAGATACCCGCTATTTTCCATCTGGTGTGGATGTATTTCCAGTTGAAGAGATGTTGATGACCACTAATTATAATTTAGAAGATCTGGCCATAAAAGGAGAACAGATAGTCGCCGGATCCCATTATGTTTATGGGGCTGAAGTTGAAATCAGGCGGACCAGTCGAGTTTGGAGCTATCCCAAATATGATGATTTTATCATTCATGAAGTTGAGATCACCAACAGAAAATTTTCAAATATCTCTGATTTCTATTTTGGTATGCGATATAGCTTATTGTTTACAGTTCGCAGCATGTCCCAAAAGGATGAGAAATATGGCTGGGACGAAGATCATAACCTTTTTTATTTCTATGATGACTGGAGTTTTAATTGGGAAAATGAATCTCCGGTTCTGTTCAATTTTGGAGTTGGTCCTGAGATGGGAGATATTGCCGATGCAAGAGACATTAAAGAGTTGAATTCGAAAGAACACGAGTTTGATGCCCCAGGGTATTTAACTGTAGTCGTTCTAGACTCTGCAGGTGGCAATGTTTACCAGAATATTTTAGAGTATGGTTCCAAAAGTGGTGCTACGAATGCTCCGGATGAAGACAGAATATTCATTCATACCGTTGATGAACCTGCTCGCTTTAAACAGGTGATGACCCACCAACAACCCCGGATGTCTTGGGATGAGGCAAATGAAGCTGGTGGGGAAGGCGGTACCAAATACGAACGAAGTCCCATTTATTTATTAAGCATGGGTCCATTTACTTTAACCCCTTTTCAAAAAATAACACTTGTCTACGCTGAAGTAATGGGGGAAATGGATCGGGCAAAAATCGTTGAGGGTGGCTTAGAAAATCTCATTGATCTTGGAACAGAATCTCTGGATGCGCTATTGACAAACGTTGAATCGGCTCAACAATTATACGCCCAGGATTTACAACCCGAAATACACCCACCTCCTACCCCCACGAATGGAGAAAACAGCTTGTCAATATCCTCTCAACCTGGAAATCTGATCATAGAATGGCCTGAAATTCCCGATAGCTATACCGATCCACTATTGGGTGTAAACGATTTTGAAGGGTATCGACTATACCGGTCCACGTATTTTACCATCGGTCCCTGGGATCTTTTGGTGGATATCCCCAAAAGTTCAGCAATAACTAATGACGGATTCGTTCAATATATCGATGAGGATGTTTCAGCATCGATTGGATATTACTATACACTCACAGCATATGACAGCGATGGAAACGAAAGTGGAAAGGTAAATAACAATCGATTCCCTGTATATCCAACCCTAGCTGAGAATGATGATTTCCCTAAAGATGTATATGTTGTCCCAAATCCCTTCCGACAACACAGCGGGTTATATGGTTCTGGGGAAAGGTACAGAATCCAATTCATGGGTTTGCCAGGTCAGGCAAAGATAAATATATTTACTGTTTCCGGGGATTTGGTGCAGGAGTTTGACCATGATGATGGGACTGGTTCTGCAGCCTGGGGTTCAATCGCCAACGTTGATTACCAATTAACAAAATGGGCTTTGGGGGTTGCTCCAGGATTTTATATTTATTCCATCGAGTCATTGGTATCTGGACATGAGGGTGAATCTTTCATCGGGAAAATGGCTATAATAAAATGAGAAGCTTACTGAAAATCGAGATAGACGAATTTGGTGAATTATGTTTCTAAATAAAACTGTAATAACGCTATTAATATCTATCGTTACTCTTTTAGGACAAAGTGGGATCGAACCCATAGATATTGAGCGAGCTGGACAGTCTGGATGGCAATTTCTCAAAATTAATGCTGATCCCAGACAAGCGGCTATGGGTGGTGTGTTGATGGTAAATAATTCGCCAAATGCAAATGTCGTTTTTGGGAGCCCAGCAATCCTGGCCCATATCCAAAAACTGGATGTCCAGTTTAACTCTATGAATTGGCTTGCTGATATCAAACACAACTCAGTTTCCTTGGCCAAGGGATTAGGCAAATATGGAACTGTTGCCTTGAGTTTTGTGACCCTGGATTATGGTGAGATCGCTGAAACAATCCATGAGGAAAGACAGGGAGGGACAACTGCCCCGGTCATAACAGGAGATTACTTTACTGGTAGCGATTTAGCGATTGGACTTTCCTATGCAAAATTAATCACCGATAGACTTTCCTTAGGAGGAAATTTCCGCTATATAAATGAAGAAATAGCAGGGATCGGGATGAGCAATTGGGCTATTGATTTTTCAACGCTTTATTATACTGGCATAAATAGCCTAAGATTATCCATTGCCGCCAGAAATTTTGGCGGGGATACTCACCTTGTCAGCTACAGCGAAGAGCTGCAATCTGAACCAGTGGATATTAGAATGCCGCTTGAATTCAGAACCTCAGTGGCCTACGACTTTTTTGCCAGGGATGATAATAATAATTACCTGACGATGGTCCTGGAAGGCAAAGTTCAAAGTGATGGTTCCGAAAAAATAAATGTCGGAGCCGAATATGTATTCCAGGATTTGGTTTTTCTGCGTGGAGGATATAAACTAAATTATGATGTGGATGGGTTGACTCTTGGTTTAGGTCTTAATTATTCATTGGGTGATTATCGGCTATCAATTAATTATGCATTTCTGGATTTTGGAATTTTGAGCCATGTTAACATGTTTTCATTCGGGATAATCTTTTAGCATGGATATGTTGGATAAAATATGAGAACCAATAAGGTCATCGTAGTTGGCAGTTATAATGTTGATTTGACCATAACCACAAATGTTTTCCCAAAGGCCGGTGAAACCGTCATTGGAAAAAACCTCACCTATGGACATGGCGGCAAGGGGGCTAACCAGGCTGTTGCGGCTGCGCGATCAGGTGCTCAGACCTCATTTTTGGCCAAAGTTGGTGCTGACCAATACGGAGACCAAGCCATCGAATCCCTGGCTTTAGAAGGGATCAATACTCAGAGTATTCAGAAAGCAAAAGGCATTCCCACAGGTATGGCCTCCATCACGGTCAATAGTCAAGGTGAGAACAATATTGTCGTTGTTTCAGGTGCAAACTGGCAATTATCACCCATGGATATTGAAAGAGAATGTGGTATTTTCGCCGATGCAGATATACTGTTGACCCAACTTGAAACACCATTGGATTCAGTTTCTGCGGCTATTAAATGTGCCCGAGCGACAAATGCAATTGTAATCCTAAACCCAGCTCCAGCTCAATCTCTGTCACCTGAATTATTAAAGGATGTTGATATCATTACACCGAATCGCGTTGAAGCAGAGATGCTCACGGGGATTCACATAACAGATGACAAATCTTTGCTCAAATCCGCTGAAATTCTCCATACTCATGGTATCAACCTCGTTTTGATTACCCTGGGTACAAGAGGGGTATTTTTATCATATCCCGGTAAGAGTATGCTTATTCCAGCCATAAATGTGGATGTGGTGGATACTGTTGGTGCCGGAGATGTGTTTAATGGTGTTTTGGCGGCATATTATTCCAATATTAATTCTGTAGAAGAGGTTGTTACGCGAGCTATTGTTGCAGCAGGTCTATCAGTCACAAGTTCAGGAGCCCAAACATCAATACCAACTCTGGAAACTATTAAAGCCTATCAGAATGAACATTTCCAGGCGTCACTGGCTGGCTCAAATTGAATGATGGATATTTGTCTCCAACGCATTTTTCTGCTTTAATTATGAGGATAGGCTGTCCTCAAACCGGAATAAATATTTAGTTCATTTGATATGTCAAACCCCGTAGTTCTGACATCGCAACCCCGCAATCGAAATATGGACCAGCTTCAACTGCTATTACCAATAATGGCGCCCGTCCTGCTTATATCTTTTATACCCTTAGTGCGTGGGATATACATCGGATTCACCGACTATGAGTTAGGAGGTCAAATTAATTTCTCTGGTCTGGAGAATTACCGGATCATGATGCATGATCGTTTTTTCTGGCGTTCAATGGGTGTCGGGTTTCTGTGGACTGCCGTGGTTACCGCCCTGCAGATCGGACTGGGAATGATTCTGGCTCTGCTACTGAATCAAGGCTTACGTTGGACTTCACTCTATAGCGTTCTGATGCTGGTACCCTGGGCTATGCCGCCCATAGTACGAGGTCTCATGTGGAGACAAATCTATAGTCCGGATACTGGAGCTTTGAATCTGATCCTGATTCAGATGGGTCTTATAGATAATCCAATCAATTGGTTGACCAGTTTTCAATGGGCTATCCCTGCCATCATCGTCGCTGGGGTCTGGGGGGAAATTCCCAAGGCAGCACTTTTTTTCTTAGCCGGTCTAAAGACCATCCCGGACAGTTTGTACGAAGCTGCTGAATTAGATGGTGCGTCAGCAATACGCAAGTTTCGGCATATCACTCTGCCAATGATAAAACCCATAATAGCCGCAGTAGTTTCCCTATCCTTTATGTGGAATTTCAATGCTTTTGGACTAATCTGGATTCTGACACAGGGAGGCCCAGGGGGTTTAACCCGCCTGCCCATGCTGGCAGCCTACGAGGAAGCATTCCGTTATGGGTATGTTGGGTACGCAGCTGCAATTGGAAATGTAATGGTGATCATTATTTCTATCTTTCTATTCTTTTATCTTCGGGTTCAGCTTAAGGAGCGCACGGGATAAAATGCAGCTTACAAATAATATTAGCAGCCGAGTGGTAAAACGCAACATTAGCAGATTCCTTATGCATGGTCTGATACTGATATTTCTGGTATACCTTCTCTTTCCCCTTCTCTGGATGATCTCAACCTCTTTCAAACCGACAGCGGAGATATATTCTGGCCTTCCCTCTTTAATTCCAAAGGTCTTTACAGGGGAGCACTACCTGACGGTATTTGAGGAAGAACGTTTGTTGATAAGTATTGCCAACAGTTTATATGTGGGCCTCATTACAGCTATCATTGTTGTGTTGATTTCGCTCCCCGCTGCCTACGCACTTACACGTTATAAGACGGCTGCCAATAAGCTTGTGATGGGCTGGATCCTTACTTCCCAGATATTTCCTGCTATCCTAATTATGATCCCACTCTTTATTATCCTGCGTTCACTACATCTCACTGATTCCCTCTCAGGACTGGTATTGGTTTATGTTGTCTGGGATATCCCTTTTGTGCTCTGGATGCTGCAAGGGTATGTCAAAGAGATTCCAGTAGAACTTGAAGAAGCGGCAGCCATTGATGGTGCCAGTCAAGCTCAGATTATCTACAAAATTATCATGCCTTTACTACTCCCGGCCATTGGAGCTGCTGTGCTTTTTGCATTTATCTCAGCCTGGAATGAATTCTTTTTTGCTCTGGTTCTGTTAAAAAGTCCCGATCTGACAACCCTGCCGGTTGAGCTGGCACGCTATACCGGAATTGAGGGTCAGGCTAGAACCGGACCACTTGCTGCAGCCAGCTTTATCGCAACGATTCCTTCCATTATATTATTTGCCATCCTGAGGAAATGGTTTTCTTCAGGTGCCTTGCAGGGCGCAGTGAAAGGCTAATAATGCGACGGCTGATTTCATGGATATTGTATTACAAAGGTTTCATCATCGCCGGGTTATTATCTGTGATTATCATATCGTTTTATATCGTCGGTGAAACGGCAAAGCGTCAGGGAACCGCAGAAGTTCAAACCGGTCCCCTTAGATTTCTTAGTTTAGCCTGGCAGATAGAAGCTGTTGAAGTCGTCCAGGAAATAACTGCACAGTGGAATCGACTCCACCCGGAGCAACAAGTCGAGTTAATTCAGGGAACCTGGAACGCGGTTCATGATTTTCTTATAACAGGTTTCGAAACCGGCGATATCCCTGATATTTTTCATTACGAATCTGCCATCATTGTTGATTTTGCTCTACGTGATTACCTGGCCGACCTTTCACCCTATATCAGTAAGGAAATGCGGGATGATATCCTCGATGTAAATTGGGCATCTGTAACACGCAGCTCCGGCGAGGTTGTGGGGATTCCTTTTTTAACAGCCTCTTCGATTGTACTATATAATCCGGTTCTCTTTGCTGAAGCTGGGGTCCTGGCCCCGACAATGGAGAAGCCCTGGACCTGGGATGATGTCCATGCCGCTGCAAAAAAACTCACTATTGATAGGGATGGAGATGGGGTAACTGACCAATGGGGTGCTGGCTTGGGACTCCGAAATTGTGCAAATATTTTAATGAATCTCTCCATCTCATTTGGGGGCTCATTTTTTTATTTTGATGATCAGGGTAACATTGAAGTAAGAGTCGCAGAACCAGAAAAGAAGCTTCTCGGTACCTTGGCAAAGATGTTATTTGTAGATAAAACGATGTCACCCTCAGGTGTTGGAAAATCTGGCACAGAAATGATACCGGGTTTTCTGGCTGGTAATTATGCCATGGTGGTGTCATCGGGAGCCTGGGTTCGTCAACAACTCGTAGAAAATGCCGAGGAAGGGTTCCAATGGGCCGTTATGCCTCCCATAAAGGCTGTCACTCAGGCAATGGGGATAAATACACAAACCATGAGTATCCCGAAATCCTGCACTCGAAAAGCGGTAGCCATGGAGTTTATTCAATTTCTGCTTAGCGCTGAAAATACAACCCGCCTGGCAATATCTGATTGGGTTTTGCCTACTCGTAAATCCAGTATCGCAGATCCACGCCTGCAGGATGTTGCATCAGGCTGGAATGTCGTTTCTAAGAATACGCGTTTCTTATCGGTTGGACCCTGGGTTGGACTTCCAGGCTATGTAGAATGGAAGAGCCGTGTCGCAAATCCCATATTACAAGAGTTTTTCTCAGGCCGGATTAATATCGAGGAAACCGCAGTAAGAATTGAAAAAGAAAGTACTTCGGTACTGGCTCGCTACCAGGTCCGTGGTCTTAAGTGGTAATGCCCACCTCAACCTGAGTTGAGAGGATTTTATGTATCGCTGTTCAGTGGGTTCTAATAAAATATATTAGTAATGAAACGGAGCTTTTAATTAATGATCATACGCTACCTTGATTTTGTCGAACGCTTAGAATTTGATATACTCCAACGCCAGGATGAGGGGATCGATGTAACGCATGAAAAATCACGCTTGAGGATGATGCAGGAGCAAGCGGATCCACAGAATCCAGAAAAGTTTCAACAGGAAGCGAAACAACTCATGCATGAGCTTTCCTCAAAGCCCATACCTGCGGATCTGGCAAAGAATGAACCCAACGATCTTGAATCGATCAGGCAGATTCGGCCACCAGGGGGTGCATCGCTTCATTTAGAATCGAATATTGGTGAGGCAGCTTTTTACGATGCTACTTTAGGTGGCTGGCTAGGCAGAGCTGCTGGTTGTCTTCTGGGAAAGCCCATAGAGCGTTACCATAGAACAGTCATCCGGGAAATGCTAGAATCCAATGACTCCTGGCCATTGGATAATTATTTTACAGCAGTTGGAATGCCGACAGATCTTTTAGAGAAATATCCCTGGAAGAGACGTCTGGGTTTTGAAAGTCTTCGAGAAAACATCAAGTGTATGCCAGAGGACGATGATCTGAATTATACCATGCTGAATCTCCATATTCTTGAGACGATTGGTCCTGATTTTACAAGTGAGGATGTGGCTAACACCTGGTTAAAGAAATTTCCAGTGCTTGAATTGTTTACGGCTGAACGGATCGCTTATTTGAACCTCCTCAATGGTCTAGCGCCCCCTGAATCCGCTCAATACCTTAATCCTTTTCGAGAATGGATTGGAGGACAGATTCGAGCAGATCTCTGGGGTTATGCATGTCGAGGGAATCCTGAAAAGGCAGCTGAATTTTCCTGGCGAGATACACAAATGACTCATACTCGAACCGGGATATATGGTGGAATGTTCTTTGCTGCAATGATTGCTGCAGCGTTTGTAGAACATGATGTAAGAAAACTTGTCCAGTTCGGATTGGACCAGATTCCTCCCGAATCCAGATTCTCAAATGCGATAAGATTTGTGCTCGACATTCCAATTGAAAATACTGAATGGGAAACGGTTGTCGATGCAATATATGAGACTCTGGGTCATTACCACTGGGTCCATACCATAAATAATTCTGCTCTGACTATCGCGGCTCTGATCAAGGGAAATGGTGATTATGAACAGACTATTTGCAACGCTGTTATGGGTGGGTGGGATACGGATTGCAACGGCGCCACAGCCGGTTCCATAATTGGCGTTATAAACGGGGCAAAAGCTTTACCCCCCAAATGGATTCAACCCTTAAACAATCAAATTCGCTCCAGTTTGGGAGGCTTTGATCGGTCAAAATTTGCTGATCTTGCACACCGGACCCTTAATGTAGCTACAAGCGTAAAGGCTAAATATATATCTACGCAGATAGCAGGGGCGGATGATTTTTAACTTATCAGGAGGATATGGAATGTCATCATCAGAAAAAATGACTTTCGATCGGAAAGAATATAGATCTAGAGCAGCTGGCTGTCTCATCGGACTAGCTGTAGGCGACGCTTTTGGGGACGCCGCTCGGGATCCCGAAAACCAATTTTTGTATGGTATCACCATGGATTGGCCGGAAAAACCGACCTTTAGCACGGATGATACTGAATTTGCCTTACTTAGTGCTGAAATTCTGATCAATTCTAACGGGAAACCTACCCCGGATCATGTGCTATCCGCCTGGAAGGAGCATGTTCTAGTCGAGGATGAACTTAAACGAGGTGGAGCCAGTGAGCGGGAAGCAGCTAGAAATATTCGGAGAGGTCTTACAGCACCAGATTCGGGAAAATTTAACGCATACTCCCAAAGTGATGGTGCTGCAATGCGTGCAGCACCAATGGGAATCATGGCAGCCGGTGATCCGGAGCTGGCAGCCGAATTGGCTCAGATGAATGCAGAGATTAGCAATGCTGATGATGGGATCTGGGGCGCTCAAGCAGTTGCAGCTGCAGTAGCGGTGTCCATAGCGGGTGGATCGGTTGATGAGATCATTGCTGAAGGCCGAAAATGGGCTCCATCAGGTAGTTGGTTCAAGTACTCATTTGATACTGCTTTCAACATTCTGGAGGAATTTGATTACAGTATTGAACAATCCTGGATGCCTCTCCATAAAGCAATAAGATGTGAGTATAAAGCATCTGTCCCTGAGGCTGTTGTGTCAGCATTTGCAGTATTCAAATTAACCGCTGGAGATTTTAAACAGGGTATGATTCATGCAGGAAATTTTGGGCGTGATACCGATACGATTGGAGCCATTGTTGGGGCTTTAGCCGGAGCTTATAATGGTATTGACGCTATCCCTGATACCTGGATTCAAAATGTACGAAAACCACATGGAACCTGTCTTCAATTTACAAAAGACAAAGATCTGTTCCAAATCGCCTATAAGCTGACTGAATTGCGATGACAGGAGCATGCCCTTTTGCGGTCAACTGTGCGCTTCGCAGATTGCATAGTGACCCAGCCATGGTATTCCATTTTGAGAGGAATAGACATTCAGATAGTTTTAAACAAATTGGGAAATAAAATTATGCTTAATATGCTCTGTCTTTTTATGATTATGCTGGTTTCATGCCAGGCTCAAGTTGAGCCAGAGTACCACAATATCTCAACCGAATTTAACAAGACGGTTAATCTGGACTACCTGCTCTATGTTCCCCAAGCTTATGTTCCCAATGAAGCATACCCCATGGTAGTTTATCTCACGGGACTGGAAAGCGTTGACGATATAAATATGATCAGAAATTATGGTCCTCCTCAGCTCGTGGAAATGGGGATGGAGTTTGATTTCTTTATTGTGGCACCCCAATTACCAGGTGATGTGCACTGGGATCCTGATGCACTCAATGCCCTGGTGCAGGAAATTCGGAGTAGCTATCATATTGATGATTCCCAGCTTTTTATTACTGGAATAGGTGATAGAGGGGGTTGGGGGGTGTATGAGTTTGGTGTGAGCTATCCCGGTATATTTCAGCGCTTTGCCCCAATGGGAGCTCCTGCCTGCACAGAGATTTGCAGACTGGGAGATGTCTCAACCTGGATTTTTCACGGTGCCCAGGATACTCTGGTACCACTAGCGGATGCTGAGAATATGATCTATGAAATGCAAACCTATTGCGACACAGAGAATCAGCTGACGATATATGATGATCTGGGACACGAGATTTGGGAGCAGGGGTACTCAGAAGCCGGTTTTTGGCAATGGTTTACAGGGACGACACCAACATTTACGGGTCCTGCAGCGGTTGCCAGTCAGGAAACACTTACTACTAATATATCGAAGGATTTCGATGACGATTATCTATTGTATCTTCCAGTAGGTTACGAGGATAATGAAGACAATTGGCCTCTCGTGCTGTTCCTGCATGGCTCTGGAAGTGCCATCGATAATATTGATGATATCAGACATGGTGGACCTCCATTGCTCTTTGAACAGGGGATGAATTCAGATTTTATTCTACTATGTCCCCAACTCCACGCGAATGTCCATTGGGATGTTGATAGGATCAATGTCTTGACTCAGTATATCATTGAAACATATCGTGTCGATGAGAGTCGCATCTATATCACAGGTTTAAGTCGAGGTGGGTTTGGAACATGGGAGTACGCTGTAAGTTACCCAAATCTTTTTGCAGGGGTTGCACCTATAGCAGCTCGTGATATACCAGGAGTGGAGCGATTAGCTAATTCAAATATAGCGATTTTTCATGGTGCTTCAGATAATGGTGTTCCCTGGCAGGGTTCGCAGTTCATGTACAATCGACTGCAAAATGTTGGTGCAAATGTTCAACTCACATTATATGAAGGTGTGGGTCATAATGCCTGGGACCTAGCCTACAACTCTGAGGGTTTTTGGATCTGGCTCTTAAATCAACAGAACGATTTTGTTTCAATTTCTGACCCTGTCGAAAGCCCTCCAGCTGCATTCTTACTGAATCAAAATTACCCCAACCCTTTTAATCCGAGTACAACATTGAGCTATGCTTTACCTGAAGAGGCAATCGTCACGCTTCTTATTTATAACATTCGAGGGAACATCGTGAAGACATTTGCATCTGAAGCTAAAGCAGCTGGCTGGCATGAGCATGTTTGGAACGGCCTTGATGTATCTGGACAGACCACCGCGACGGGCGTCTATTTTGCGAAACTTCAAGTAGGGGACTACTCAAACACGATTAAAATGTTATACTTGAAATGACCCGCAACTGAATAATTAATTTCAGTCCAGGATGAAATACTTGGGAAAAAAATTAGGAAAGCAATATTTTCGGCCGATCGATTCAATAATCTGAATTATTTTAGCTTTTGAGGTGTCATTAACTGCGAGTACCTGACGCGTGAGCGGTGCCGTAACAGGTCAAACAAAGGAACAAACTAGCTTGAGTACAAAAAATTCGAACAATCAGGGGAACAAAAGATCCACTGTGATCCCGGCTCCAAATCCCCAGACCTCCGAATATGTTCAGCCACATACCTTGGGGATCCATCTACCGACACCGGGAAATATGCCAGCCTGGCCATTTCAGAATATTGGTCAGTGGAGGATTGATGTAAATGAGAGTGTCGATGCCTGGCGTCGGGGCATGAAAATATGGAGGAACGAACATCTCAAACGGATGGGCTATGATGATGCACAATACCAGCGGCAAGACTTGCTCTGGTCACAAAGTAACTATGTTCACGCACAAATGATGGTGGAAGATCGCTATTTCTATGACCCCATATCTGGCGCATATACTGTTGACAGATACCTCGATGATCTTGAACAGCGTTATGGTGGAATAGACAGTGTCCTGCTCTGGTATATTTATCCCAATATCGGTATCGATGACAGAAATCAATTCGACCTGGCTTCCGAGCTGCCTGGTGGTGTTGAAGGACTGAAGAAAGTGGTTGCAGATTTTCACCGCCGAGGGGTTCGGGTGTTCCTGCCAACGATGCCCTGGGACAACGGAACACGGGACTCGGGCATTTCAGACTGGAAAGCCATCACAGAATTGGCGGCGGAGGTCAAAGCCGACGGAATCAATGGAGATACCTACTATAGTCTTCCCAAAGTATTTCGTGATGCTTCAGCTGCTACCGGACATCCGGTTATTTTGCAGCCTGAGACCTGGCCGATTGCTGATGATGCCTTGATCTGGAACAATCAGTCCTGGGGCAAAGCTTCGACCAGTGTCGTCCCGGCCGTAAGCAAGCTTAAATGGTTGGAATCACGTCATTTGACCAATGTTGAGAACCGCTGGGCGCGCGACCGGACCGATGATTTTCACTATATTTTTTTTAATGGTCATGGATACAACGCCTGGGAGAATGTGTGGGGAATTTGGAATCAGCTCACACCCCGTGATGGCGAAACGCTTCGACGAATAGCAACCCTATTCCGCAAATTTAATACACTGCTGGTGAGCCCGGACTGGGAGCCCTACGTGCCAACTTATCAACAAGGGGTCTTTGCAACTGAATTCCCAGGTGAGAATGCCACGCTTTGGACGATCGTGAACAGGAATGAGTACGATGTCAGGGGTGATCTGATCGAAGTCAATCATCATGAGGGTGCCCGCTATTTCGATCTCTGGAATGGATCCGGTTTGGAGCCAAGGATGCAGGGCGGAAAAGCTATATTTAATCTTGAACTGGAACGCCGTGGATTTGGGGCTGTACTGTCGCTTGCAGCTATGCAGGATGCTAATCAGTATTCCGATATCCTGGCGCGGATGAAGAAATTATCTGAAGTACCCCTACAAAGCTATTCAAGTGGTTGGAAGGCACTTCCTCAAGAAATGGTGGCAATTGCACCAACACCAGCGGTGAGTGAACCACCCCCCGGAATGATAGCTATTCCTGCAGCTGATTTTGATTTCCATGTTGGAGGCATTGAAGTCGAGGGATATATGTGGGAGGGGGTTGATTTTCAGTATCCCTGGGAAAAATCTCCCCGACGTAGCCATCACCAGCACATGTCAATGAATCCCTTTTATATAGATCGCTATCCTGTGACCAATGCCGATTACTTAAAGTTTATTGAAGCTACTGACTATCGTCCACAGGATGATCATAATTTTCTTCGGGATTGGAAAGACCGTAAACCTCAGGTTGGTTGGGGAAATAAACCGGTAACCTGGGTATCCTTTGAAGATGTTCGTGCCTATGCTCTCTGGGCTGGAAAACGATTACCCCATGAGTGGGAGTGGCAGTACGCTGCACAAGGAACAGATGGGCGCTTGTTTCCCTGGGGAAACGATTGGAAAAGTGCTGCAGTACCTGAGATAAACGATAGCCGAAAGTTGTTGCCTGCAGCAGATGTGGATGCGCACCCGGCCGGGGCGAGTCCCTTTGGTGTCATGGATCTGGTAGGGAATGTCTGGCATTGGACGGACGAATTTATGGATGAACATACTCGAGCTGCAGCCCTGCGAGGTGGAAGTTCATATCAGCCTTTAACTTCACACTGGTATTTCCCTCAGGCCTACCAACTCGATCAACATGGTAAATATCTGTTGATGGCACCCTGCAAGGATCGTTCGGGAATGGTTGGATTCCGATGCGTTGTTGATTTGAAAGGCGAATAGTTTATCTGATACACTATAATGGAAATAAAACAAACTATTGGTCAGCTGAATTGCTGGCGGGCGTAACTCAAATTATCCAACACATTCTCTAGGACGCAATTGCGTCCTTTGTATGGTGAAAATCGCGATGCCTGGGACTTAGAGCCAGGAATTCAACGACTGAAACGAGCAGCCTTCAGATTGAATGGGTACCATACAGAGGTAGGCTAGAAATAAAAAACCCTCATCAGCTGATGAGGGTTTTTAGTTTTAGAAGGGCTGGCATTAATTAAGCCTGATGTTTTTTCTTCCCCCATTTCTTGGTCTTCCATTTTCCAA
>JABMPR010000261.1 GCA_013202895.1 bacterium
GACTAATTGATCAGCCATTTATACCTCTTTGTTAAACAATACCACCTTTGGTGGCTTTCTACTTCTCAGGCTCTCTGTCGAACTTTATGCAAAAGCGCTTGTGTTCAATTGTGGACTTTCCTGACTATTGCGTGGAATATTTTATCTCGAAACCTAAAAGCAAACAATCATTTACACAATTCATAATATTCAGAGGGCGGGGGTTATCTGGTCGCTCATAGCCTACAGCTCGCTTTTTGATGTATCGCTTTCCCTGGATATTACTTAGCTTAAAGGATGATTAAAAATTTTACAGTCTTTCTGATTTTGACGCTTTTTCAACCCTCTATTTCTCTGGGCCAGACTGAGGATCTGGACAAAAACATCAAAACTCAATCGAAAAAACTGACAGAAATACGCAAGGAAATCTCTCGGCTCAATTCGAGAATCAACAAATCCCAGAAAGATGAAAAGACAACCCTAAAACAGATACATGATCTGGACAAACAGATTGTCATGATCACCCAGTTAAAAAAAGAGCTTCTGAAAGAACGCAAGTTAAAAGAGGCTCAGATTGACTTGTTAAAAGCGACCATTCAGACGACTGACGAAAAGATTAGAGTTATGAAGGAGCGGGCTGCCAGTAGGGCGGTACGCGCCTACAAGATGGGACAAAACCGGGATGTCGATCTACTCCTGACATCGGGTGATATCCACCAGGCCCTCCGTCGTTCCACTTATCTTTCTGCCATTAATGCCGCTGAGAGAGAAACGCTTAATGAACTTCAAGTTATGATTTCATCAAATAAAAGTAGTCAGAATAATCTGGCAAGAAGATTGGGTGAGGTTAAACGCAATATCAAAGAAGAAGAACAAACTGGTAAACAGATATCCTCCCGTCAAAAGACAAAAGAATCCCAGCTCAAAACATTAAAAAAAGATCGACGGGGCCTGCAGCAGCAGGTCAAGACGAAGGAAGCCGCTGCAGCCAAAATTAAGGGCATGATCCAGGATTTGGAGCAGAAAAAGCAGGAACGTCTCCGCGAATTGGCTCGTCGTCGTGGTATGACAATGGATCAGGCAAAAGGTGAATTCGCAAAATATAAGGGCAAGCTTGCCTGGCCCGTTAAGGGAGAGTTGGTGGGGAGCTTTGGTCCACACAAGAATGAGAAGCTGGGTACTGTTATCAATAACCCGGGTATCGATATTTCAGCACCCAGGGGTAAGGCTGTACACGTTGTCCTCGACGGAATTGTAGTAGCCATAACATGGATACCAGGCTATGGCAATACTATGATCGTGGATCATGGAGATAGTTATTACACTGTTTATGCCCATATTGATAATATTCAAGTTAATATGAACGGTTATGTCCTGCGCGATCAGATTGTTGCCAATGTTAGCGACACGGGTAGTCTGAACGGTGCCAGACTGCATTTTGAAGTATGGAAAGGGAAAGACAAGGTTGACCCGCTAAAATGGCTGAAACGCTAAACACATTTCATATCATTGGTCAGGAGCAAATCCGGACTTATTGGGATGCACTTCTGCGCTCCGGCCGTTTTGGACATGCTCATATTCTCGCAGGAAATTCGGGCGTGGGAAAGGATGCACTGGCTTTCTATATCGCCGCATCTTTGAACTGCAAGGCCCTGGATAAAAAACCCTGTGGCAGCTGCAGATCCTGTAGGCAAATTCAGAATTTAGAGCACCCCGCTCTGCAGTTAATTTTCGCACTGCCCCGTCGCTCAGCCAGTCATACCGATCCATTTTCAGGTATCAAAGACCCTGAGATGGATTTGATTACCGCGGAGCTCGCCACTAAGGCTAAATGGCCATATTATCAGCTCCAGATCGAAGGAGCAAATGATATCCGCATTGCAGGAATCCGGAAACTTCGCAAAGATATTTACCTGGCAAATGATCCCGGCTCCACCTGTGTTGTCATCATTCTTCGAGCACACAAGATGAATGTGGAAGCCTCCAACGCCCTTCTGAAGATTCTCGAAGAACCCCCCCAGGGGACCATCTTTCTCCTGACAACAGAATACCCGGATCGCCTGCTAGATACGGTTCGTTCTCGATGTGCCCTGCACCATGTACCTGATCTCAGTTGGGAACTGATCAAGGAAGATCTCGTGGAGAAAAAAGGTGTAAATTTAGTCCAGGCAGAAATATGCGCCCGTATGTCCATGGGAGATCTGGCCGCGGCTCACCGCTTTGCTGAACAAGATAATAGCTTCTGGCTTGATCGACTTCGGGCTACTCTAAATGTGCTGGCTAAGGAAGATTTTGTCTCGGTCCATAAGCAGATCCTCATACTCAACAATAATGAACTGGAGAATGATGAGTCCCGGCAACAATTTTTATCTTTGTTGATATTATTTTTTCGAGATGTTGCACTGCAGATAAAAGAAGGTGATACCGCCCTCTGGGCCACTCAGGTCCAACAGTTGAACAAGCTTTTCCCTAACTGTGACAGTCCAAAAGCAATCAAAGCGATCGAACGCACAAAGGATGCTCTTGAACGTAAAGTTCATTTGCAGCTAGCGCTTACTGCCTTATTTTTTGAATTACGGAAACGCCTGCGGGGAAATACCGCGTAGGATTTGAATATAAAGTAATAGAGCCAGAACCCTCATAGGCGATGGTCAGGATATAAATAACATGACAAACTATATGCAGGACAGCTTTGAACCGTCGGGTAACAGCGACCCCAAGCTTCCAACGTTTCTTAAGGTTAGTTTTAAGGGTAATCGCCGTGAAACCTTCTTGAACTTAGATAATCTGAAAATTAACTCCGGTGATTTTGTCATAGTCCAAACAGAACTCGGAGAAGATATCGGTCTCGTAACCCCTGTATGCAATAAAACAAATGACTGCAGCCGGTGTCCCAGTGTAGAACCAGAGTTTAACAACCGCAAGAATGGTGAACCTATTCACAAGCTTTTGCGAAAAGCCAGTGAGGGGGACATTGGTGTTCATCATAGCAACCGGCGCGATGAACCCGGGGCTTATGAAAAAGGTCTGGAGCTTATTATTAAAAATAAACTCAGTATGAAGCTGGTTGATGTTGAGTATCAATTGGACCGACGCAAAATGACTTTTTTCTATACAGCTGAAGAACGGGTGGATTTTCGTCAATTAGTCAAAGATTTAGCTTACGTCTTCAGGACCAGGATAGAAATGCGACAGATTGGCGTTCGAGACTACGCCCGTCGCCTTGATGGACACGGACCATGTGGTCAACAACTCTGCTGCTCCCGCTTCTTGGATGGTTTTGAGCCGGTGACCACTCAATACGCCAAAGACCAAAACTTACCGATTAACCCCAGTAAACTGAGTGGAGCTTGTGGAAAGTTGAAATGCTGTTTGCGTTTTGAGTGGGATTTCTACAACGAATCCATGCGGGATTTTCCCTCAATCGGTATTCCAATTGAAACACCAGATGGTATCGGTACAATTGTCGCCAATGACGTATTAAATCAGCGCTGCACGCTTTCCTTTGAACATGGCGGAACTGAACAGGTTGACCTCGAAGTCATAAAAACAGCATTAAAACACATGGACTCCGAATTTAAAGAGAGAAAGAACTAATCCCAAATGTCCCGCTTTTATGTTACTACTCCCATTTATTATGTCAATGATGAGCCACATATCGGTCATGCCTACACAACGATTCTGGCAGATGTTGTGGCACGCTTTCATAGGGCTTTGGGTGATGAAACCTATTTTCTTACTGGAACCGATGAACATGGTCAAAAAGTTCAACAGGCTGCTGAGAAGCGTGGTGTAGAACCACAGCAACATGTTGATGAATATGTTGTTCGCTTTCAAGAAAAATGGGATGCGCTTAATATCAATTATGACCAGTTCATCCGCACCACACAGGAGAATCATAAAACAGTTGTCCGATATCTGCTGCAAAAACTCTGGGATAAGGACCTCATATACAAAGACACCTACGAGGGCTGGTATTCCGTTGCAGAGGAACGCTTTTTAACTGACAATGAATATGAGGAGGGTGAATGGCGTGATGTCCGGCGCCTTTCTGAAACCAATTACTGGTTTAAGATGTCAAACTATCAGGAAAAGCTGATCAATTATATTCACGACAATCCCGATTTTATTCAACCCGCCTTTCGCAAAAATGAAGTCCTGGGATTTCTACGCCAGGAATTGGGGGATCTTTGTATCTCCAGACCTAAATCACGTCTCAATTGGGGTATCGATCTCCCCTTCGATTCTGATTATGTGACCTATGTGTGGTTTGATGCGTTGACCAACTATATCTCTGCCATTGGATACCCCACAGAGACCGAAACTTTTGAAAAATGGTGGCCCGTTGATTTTCACCTCATTGGCAAAGATATTCTCACAACTCATGCCGTGTATTGGCCCACCATGCTCATGGCGGCAGACCTTCCAATGCCTAAAACAATTTTTGCCCACGGCTGGTGGTTAATAGGTGACACCAAGATGTCCAAATCTCTGGGTAACGTCGTCCGCCCGTTGGATCTGGCAAACGAGTACGGTGTTGATGCTTTGCGCTATTTCCTGATGAAGGAAATGACCCCTGGTCAGGATGCTAACTTTACGCTTGAAGCCTTTATCAATCGTTATAATTCAGATCTAGCCAACGATCTGGGGAATATGGTAAATCGTATTACCAAATTAATTGGCCGAAATTTTGACTATAGCCTTCCTAACCCTGGGGAAACCACTCCCGCAGACGCTGATCTTGCCCAACATGTTGCCGGATTGCGACAAAAAGTTCGCGAGGAGTTTGATCAAATGCGTGTGAACTATGCCATCACACATGTCTTTGATGTGTTGCGCGAGATAAACCGTTATCTGGAAGAGACTGCTCCCTGGAAATTGATGAAAGCCGATAAAGAGCGTGCAGGAACAGTACTTTATAATGCTGCTGAGGCTTTACGCTTGAGTGCTGTCCATCTATATCCTGTCATGCCTGACAAAATTTCTCAACTTCTTGAAGTTATGGGAACTTCAGCCCAGGCTCGTTTAAGCGAGGATGACTGGTTTAAATGGGGACATATTAAAGCGGGAACAATTCTGGGGAAAACAGAGGGATTGTTTCCCCGAATAGAAATCCCAGAAACACCTGAAGAAGCACCTTTTGCTTTAGATTTAAAACCAGAGGTGACCTTTGACGATTTTACGAAAATGGATATTCGGATCGTAAAAATTATTGGCGCTGAAAAACACCCCAATGCTGACAAACTTCTTAAGCTGCAAGTGGATCTTGGTGCAGAACAGCGTCAGGTGATTGCCGGAATTGCTGACCATTATTCCCCGGAAGATTTGCTTGGTAAATATGTCTCCATCATCGCTAATCTAAAACCAGTTACGATCCGTGGGGAGATCTCCCAGGGAATGATTCTGGCCGCTGATGATGGCACTTCAGTTTCACCGCTGATTCCCCTGAAAGATGTGGAACCTGGTTCTAAAGTCCGATAAACTTGATACTTGTTTGTATTTTAACAGATCTGCAGGCATCGGAGAGACAAACTTTTAATCTGTCGTACTGCCTGCCTAGTCGTAGCTCTAAGAACGAAAGCTGGAGCCTGTTGAAGCATCTCTTACTCATTATTGAATACATATGAATTTTATAGATACGCATTGTCATTTAAACATTTCTCCTCTCCTGGAGCGAACCAATGAAATCCTGGATGCCGCTGCAATACATGACATCCATAAAATCGTGGTAGTGGGGATTGACATAGCTACTTCTGAGATCGCTATCAAATTGGCTGAACAATATCCTCAGATATACGCCGCCGCCGGCATTCACCCCAATGACTGTCACAAAGCTCCTGACAATTGGGAAAATCACATAGTAGATATGTTGGCACATCCGCGAGTAGTCGCTGTTGGTGAAACCGGTCTGGATTATTATTGGGATGAATCACCTTCCGATCTTCAAAAGATATTTTTCAGAGACCATTTGGATCTATCGCTTGCCACTGGAAAGCCTGTCATCATCCACAATCGGAATGCAGACCAGGATGTGATGCAGCAGGTTCTGGAACATGGGAACAGTAAGGGGGTTTTCCACTGCTGGCCTGCCGGCTGGGATATTGCGAAGCCCTTATTGGATAGAGGCTACCGTATCTCTTTCACCGGGACTGTTACCTTTAAAAAAAATGAGCTTGTGCAAGATGTAGCGGCACGGATGCCTCTGGAACGTCTAATGCTTGAGACTGACAGTCCCTTTCTTACACCGGTTCCTCATCGCGGTAAGCGACCAAACGAACCAAAATACATTCCCTATATTGCCGAGAAGATTGCTGATTTACGTGGAACTTCAGTTGAACAGGTAGCCCAAACTACAACAAGCAATGCAGAAGCGTTTTTTAACTTCGGTCCATAGTGTATGTCATCCTCGAATGGGTCCCTGATAATAACATCAGGATTTAACAAAGGATCTCAAAATTGAAAGTGTACTTCCTGTTTTCAGTACGAGAGGATCAATTTTCCTCGTTTCCACCACCTTTCGCGATAATGCAATCAACTGGACTGGCTCAGAATGACAGTAAGATAGAGAGAATACCATGGGCTTAAGGCCTGAAATGAGAAGCTTCAAAAAGTGGGGCCAGAATTTTATTACCGATCCTTCCTTTCTGGGCAAACTCGTCAGGTATGTCGACCCGCAACCCACCGACATCATGGTTGAGGTTGGTCCGGGGACAGGAGCCATAACCAGGTTATTTGCGGCACGAGTGAAAACATTGCATGCCATAGAGATCGATGGTAGAATGAATAAATATCTGGACCCGATCAGCCGTGAGATTCCAACTTTTTCATGGGAACAGAGCGATTTTCTAAAATGGTCTCCACCAGAGGATCTGGGGACCTTTCGGCTTATGGGAAACATTCCCTATTATATTACTTCAGCCTTAATCCTTCAAGCTTTCGAACATCATGAACGGATCACAGATGTCCATTTTCTTATGCAGAAGGAGGTCGGTAAGCGACTGGTTTCACCTCACGGCTCAAAGCGTTATGGAATTCTTTCGGTTTATGCCGCTCTTTTTGCCAAAACCGAGTACCTGTTCGATATCAGTCGTACAGTTTTCCATCCGGTTCCTGATGTGGATTCCTGTTTTATCCGTTTCAGCTTTGACGAAGAACGAAAAGTGTCACCAGAAATGGATCCCCAGCTACGGAAAGTGGTTCGAATGGCTTTCAACCAGAGACGAAAAACCCTGCGAAACAGCTTGAAAGCAATCGTTAAAGAACGACCTCAGGTCGAAGATCAATTCGACCTGAATCTGCGACCTGAGCAGCTTGCTCCAGTTGAATTTTTAAAATTAACAAAGATCATTTTTAATTTATAGCGCAGCCCTTGCGCTCCATTTCCACTCTTTTTGTTCATGCTTCAAGCCCCTGTTTCATGGGCCAGATGAAAAGTTTTATCCATGTTGGCAAATAGCCAGCTCTGTTATCTAAGGCAAATAAGAAGAATTGAGAATCTTGCCCTGCTTGTAACACGTGCTAAAATTTACGGGTTATGATTATTTCTGACCAAACAGTCGCTTTCCCTCATAAAAATGTTGTCCCTGTTTTCCCTCCCTGATCACATTATGAATTGTCTCCACAATGGTGCTGGCATGTACCGGTTTGTACTTCCATGGGATTAAAAAGCGTAAGGGTTGCATGATAATTTTACCGACAAACTCGCCCGGGCGACTTTCCAGGCGTTCTCCCATCAACATGCTGGGTCTTAGAATGTGGATGCCCCGGACGGGTAGGGTGCTGATGTCCTGCTCTAACCGTCCCTTAATTCTACTGTAAAAAATTGAGGAATCTACATCTGCACCAACGGCTGAGATTAAGACAATGGTCTGACAACCTTCACTCACAGCCAGCTTTGCGATTTCCAGTGGAAGATCATGATCAACCTCTATAAATCGCTCCTGTGAACCGGCTATTTTAATTGTTGTTCCCAAGGCGCAGATTAACACATCTGCTTTTAAATCTGGTTTCATCTGCTCCAGATTGGAAAAGTCATAACAGGCCTGCTTTATAAAAGTTTTTCCTTTGAGGTTCTCGATTTCGCGACGGGTGATAGCTGTAACCTGATCATAGTCCCCTTCTTTTATGCTCTCCAGGAAGGTCTTCCCTATTAAGCCTGTTGAACCAATCACACTGATTTTTAAGCCCATATTATTCCCCTTATTTATTTCATTACAGATTTTTTATAGATAATAACGCATGATCATCTTGGCTTCCGAAGGACGATTCACTTCAACAAAACCAGCCTCCTCAAATATCTTTGGGAGACCCAACAATCTCAGCGAATTGCTCACTCTCTCTAATAGAAATTAAATCGGGATCAGATTTCATAAGTGAAACTCCATCTGTTTGGCTGGGTAACAACCGGTTTAGGCAAAGTATTTTGGCTCGTCCTGTTTGTTTTCTTCCTGTTCCCACTCTTGAATTTTCTTTTTCCCTCTCCTTCGTTTTAAAAACCAGGCCAGGATAACAATTAAAGGTGAAAAAGCCCATAATATGCCGGGGATTTGAGAAATTTTAAAAAACCAGAAGCGTGTTTCCATATTTTCCCGCCACTCGATCTCAAAATCGATTAGATCCTCTCCACTTTCAGCCAGAAACCGTTCTCGAAAACTTAGTTCGTCTGCCCGTAACAGGTACGGTAGTATTGATTCTCCATGTCTATTCATCAGAAATCGCGTCGCATCAAGGGCTTGTCCATATGCCAGGCTGGCTCGCTTATGGTTAAAACTCAAAATCACATCTAGGTCCACCAAGGGAATTAATTTCCCTCTTGCGGTAGCGGTCCCCAATTCCATAAAGCCACCCCAGTCCATCTGTCCCGCCTGCCACTGTGCTAAACCTTCATTCAACCAGACCGGGACGTTTACCTCGTTTTGGCCTAAAAGTGCATGGAATAGCTCATGTTTGAGGATGGATAGCCATTGACTGCGATTCCGACCATAGATGTGCACTTCTGAGCCTGCTTTGGCAATCCCAGCACTCCAATATGGTACAGCGTGCATACGTGCACCAAGCTCCTCTTTATCATAATAAAAATGAACCCCTAAAGCTTTTTCCAGCTTCAAACCATATTTCATTTCATAGCTACCCTGCTCAATGTGAATCAGTTGTAATGCCTGTTTTAAGAGGGTGGAATCGCTTTTGTCACTGCTCAGGGTGAAGTTGCCTGCTCTCAGTTGAAGGGCTTGTCCGGACACTATATTGACTAGCAGCAATATAGTGAATAATAATATTGATAATCGTTGCAGCATTATAGTATTTGATAGGGATCTACATCTACTGTGACCCGGACATTGCGATCATGGGTATGCTGTAAAACATGGCGGGCCGCCCTGCGTAAATAGCTGCCCTCAGAGTCCTTCTGCTTGCTGCTTTTCAGAACCAGCTTCCAGTGAAAACCCAGGTGGCTTTTTTCGATCATGGCAGGTGCAGGCCCCAGGATTTCAACCTTTTTCTGGTTTTTGAACGCTTTGGCAGCACTTTCGGATAACTGAATCACCTTATCACGGGAGCGACCCTGAAAGCTAAAAGCAATCATGCGCGAAAAGGGGGGGTAGCATAACTGGTCTCGATCATTTAATTCGCTATTATAAAAGAACTTCACATCATGACGGGTGGCACACTGAATAGAGAGATCATCCGGCATCCATGTCTGTACAACCACACGCCCGGGGTATTCACCACGTCCAGATCGACCAGAAACCTGATACACCAGTTGGAAGGTCCGTTCACGTGCCCTGAAATCAGGAAAATGGAGACCTGAATCAGCATTAATTACACCTACCAGTGTCACATTTTCAAAATCCAGACCCTTTGCGATCATCTGAGTACCCAAAAGAATTTTATACTCTCCCCGAGCGAAATCGCCCAGGAGTTTCGTATGCGCACCCTTTCCTCGGGTGGTATCCATGTCCATCCGGCAGACCGGCACATCAGGAAACTGTGTTTCCAGCGCCTCTTCAATCATCTGGGTACCAATACCCCCAAATCTCAATTCAAGCGAGCGACACTCAGGACAACTTCGAGGTGGAGGGGCTTGAAAATCACAGAAATGACACCGCATCTTATTACCAATTTTATGATAGGTCAGCGATAAGTCATCATTTGGACAAGTCATGGTCCAGCTGCAATCACGACAACTAATAACCGGTGCATAGCCTCTCCGGTTTTGAAAGAGGATGATTTGTTTATCGGCAGCCAATGTATCCCGAATGGCATCGGCTAGTTTTCGAGAGAAGGGATTCGAATAATCTTTTGTTTCGTCGCGCTCTTGCCCCATGTCAACGACATCGACCTGAGGTGGTTTGGCTTTTTCCCAGCGTTTTGTTAAATGCAAGCCTTTATAACGGTTAGAGGTCAAATTGAAATAGGTCTCCAGGGCAGGCGTCGCAGATCCAAGCAGAACAACAGCATTCTCCTCCCGACCTCTTACCAACGCCACATCGCGAGCATGATAACGCGGTTCGCTATCCTGCTGTTTATAGCTGTTTTCCTGTTCTTCATCAACAATGATCAAGCCCAAACTGCGGATGGGGGTCAAAACTGCGGAGCGAGCTCCGACAACAATTTTAAAGCGATCCTTTTGAATCTGCTGCCAGGTCCACAAGCGTTCCGCGCCTTTCAGGCCTGAATGCCATAGGGCAACGACATCTCCAAAACGAGATTGAAAACGATAGGCTATTTGAGGAGCTAAAGCAATTTCCGGGACCAGGACAATAACTGACCGACCTTGCTCCAATGCGTGGGCTGCTGCATTTAAATAAACTTCAGTTTTTCCGCTTCCGGCTACACCGAAAAGTAGATATGGCTCGAAGGTTTTATCATTTAAGGATCTTTTAATTTCGCCGAAGGCCACTTCCTGCTCATGGTTCAGCTGAACCTCCTTGGGTGGCGGTCGGTGGTAATCTTTTAGCGGATCAATATCTGGATCCAGTTCTACTAACGAGACCAAACCTCGATCAGCCAGTTTTTGGATTATTTCCGCACTGAGATCAAATTCATTTTTGAGTTTATCCAAAGGAACACCGTCGGGAAAATCATTTAGGATATCAAATGCTTTCTGTTGGGCGTGTGCTCTACTGGGTATCTCGGCATCCCGTCCAAGGTCAGGTGTCACAAGATAGTTTTTTTGACGATTGCCCTTGAAGGCAAAATCATTTTCCAACTCAACCATTCCCTGGCGTTGGAGGCGAGTAATTTGTAGAAGTGCTTTCTGCGCTCCAAATTTACGTTTGAGAGTTGAAAGTTTTGTGAGCGCTTGATCTGCAAGGAAGCGTGTCAACGGATCGCTTCCTTTTAGGAGGGGGCTGGCCTGAACGATTATTTCTTTTTTCAGTCGGGCATCTGAAGGTATTGCGGACTGGATCACTTTTCCCAGAGGTGTGAAATAATAACGGCTTATCCATTTGAGCAAACTGATTAAGGCTGGGTCGAATACAGGGACAGGATCAACAATATTTTCGAAACTTTTTAGCTTACCCGTAAAATCTTCCGGTGGTTCGGATTTGAGGGCGACGATCATCCCCTGCTGTTTTCGCTTCCCCAGAGAAGCGATGACCCGTTGACCTACCTGGACCACATCATTGAGTTCGTCGGGAATGGCATAGCTAAAAGCTTGATCAAGGCTTAAAGGGAAAACGATCTCGACATACTTGGGTTGATCCATCTTATAAAATGAATTCTCCGTCTCTTAAAATGAAGTGTTATTCAGTGATTGTAGTTAGTCATTGCGAAAATAGTGTATATCAGGTGAATAGAAAGGGGTGATCTCTTTTCACAAAGGAATAATCGAAGAAAATGAAAACTTTCCAAAAGCTCTACATAAAATCACCTATAATGATTCAATTTTATCGGGCTTCTCAAATAGTGGACTCTAATCATTGACTTGCCCGCTATTTTTTTGTGCTCGTGCATAAATGCTCGAATGGACCCTATTCATTTTTTTGGCTGCAATGATGATTGTTTCCAATCTAATTATCTCGTGCTCCATATTCTGGATCAGGTAGTGATTAATAATGATCAAGACATTATGGAAACGGATCAAGATCCTCTGGCAAGTTCAGGATGACAAAAATTGGGCTTGTCGCCACAATTTACCCTACACTACCCCTGCCTAAACTGATTTCATGGCGTTTAAGGGGCAGTTTTGGACGAAAAACTTGAATTGTTAGCAATTGTTGACCGGTTCAGGCTTTGATTTTACCATGACTGCGTTTAGTTTGGCTTGCTAGTTAAAGGACAGAGAAAACCCGACATTCGGAGAACAAAACCATGCAATTTACCGTTGAATCGTCAATCCTTTTACACGGTCTACAGAAAGTGGCTCGTGTTAGTCCCACCCGCTCAACCATGCTCATTCTCAACCACATTCTCTTCGCTGTGAAAGGGAATATTCTCTCTATGCGCAGTACGGATATTGAAATCACCTACACCCTGAACCTCAATATCACCAGCGATGAAGATGGCGCCGTAGCACTTCCAGTGCGTCTGCTGCAGGAAATCACCAACGAATTGCCCGACACCGAATTGACTTTCGCCTGGGCTGAGGACAACCGGGTTACCTTATCTACCTCCGTAGGTACATATAAGATTGTTGGCCGCCCGGCCATGGATTTTCCTGAGGCTCCAGAATTGGGACCAACCAAGAGTCTCGAGATCAAATCCAGTGTTTTGAAGCGGACCGTGGAAAAAACTGTTTTTGCAGTTTCAAAAGATGAGTTGAAGCCCGCCCTTCTGGGTGTACTATTCGAACTTAAAAAGAATGAACTTCGGGCTGTAGCAACAGATGGACACCGTCTGGTAAAATATACAAACCGAGATTTTACATCCTCCGATTTTGAGGCAAACATTATTGTACCACCGAAATTTTTATCACTGATTCAATCTTTTTTGGATGATGGTGACAGTATTAATCTGGCGGTTGGTGAAAAGTACATCAGCGTTTCCACTGAAACTTCTACGATTTTCAGTCGCTTGATTGATGAGCAGTATCCCGATTATGGAAGCGTAATACCTTCCACCAACGAAAAGACGGTTACGCTTCCAACCAAAGAGCTTGTAACAACGGTCCGTCGTGTATCCATTTTCTCCTATCGGACAACCCATCAAGTGGCTCTTAAGCTGCATCCCGGTTATCTTGAGGTCTTTACTGAAGATCCCGAAGCCAGCACCAGTGCCAGGGAACAGGTCCTGGCCGATTATGATGGTGAAGAATTGACCCTCGGTTATAACTCAATCTATCTCAAGGATATGCTTAAAAATGTAGAAACCGATCGAGTGGTCTTCAAGTTGGGTTCAGAGATAGGACCGGGATTGATACTTCCTGAGGTTCAGGTTGACAAGGAGGAGTTGGTTATGCTCTTAATGCCCATCAGACTCCAGGGCTAGACAGGTTTCTTTGCAGGACAGCCAGTCGCTAAGCTGATTCTAAAATATAGGGAAATAATGAAACGCCGGATCACTGGCAGGATGACTCATTGAACAGACTTGATATGACCGCAATAAAAACTATATATATCTCTCAGGCATGCTGATAAAATCCCTAACCATGATTAACTTTCGTAAATACGAGCAGGTCAGCATGGAATTTGGTCAACATACCAATATCCTCCACGGCGAAAATGGTTCTGGAAAAACAACCATTCTTGAAGCAATACACAGTCTGGCTTATACCCGGAGCTTTAAAACCCGCCTGGACGCTGATCTCTCAAGACATGGCCAGGTTGGATATCAGTTGAAAGGTCTATTTGCTGATCATCTTGGCGCTGATCATGAGGTTCGCTTAAAAGTTGAGTCTGCTCGCAAAAAATTGGTGAGTGTTAATAACGACAACTTGAGTAGTCGAGCTCAGATTATTGGTCGCTTTCCGCTGGTTTCGTTGACACCTGAAGATGGAGAGTTGACATTTGGAACACCTGAGATTCGTCGCTTATTTTTTAATAAGTTATTGTCGCAGGTGGACCCAGCCTATCTAGAGGATCTCCAAACCTATGCCCGAATTCTCAAACAGCGCAATGCCATGCTGCAGGCTTACGCCAATGATGGTGTTCCCATCGATCGAATGCTCATTTCAACCCTCGATGATCAGCGCGCTAAGATCTCAGTCCAACTCCACCATGCCCGTAGTAGACATATTTCAGAGTTTAAAAAATTACTCTACACAGCCTATGGGCGCCTGGAGCAGGAAAAATCTTTAAAAATGGCTTTCATCTCTAATATTCGGATTACAGCAAGTGAGCCGGAGAGCCTGTATAGACAAGCCTATCAGGATTCCCTAGTTGAAGACATGCGCAAGGGCACCACAACTCGTGGACCTCACCGGGATATTTTCAGTTTCTTTCTTGATACTAAGGATTTACGAAAATTTGGGTCCCAGGGTGAGCATAAATTGGTCTTGGTCGCGACAAAATTCGCTGAAGGTCGCTTTTTGGAGAATTTTCTTGAAGAGCCGCCTGTCTTTTTGCTGGATGATCTATTCGCTGAACTGGATGTAAAGCGCAGTTTGATGATCGTAGAAAGTTTGGAGGGTGAACATCAGATATTTATTACCGCCACAGATCTTGCCGACTTGCGTAATCACGGTCTCAAGATAGAGGGTGATACTTTGCAGGTCATCAATGCCGGAAAGATCCAGGCTAATGGCTAAAGCCCAGGTCATTGGAAATGTTTTTACCCAACTCTTTCGCGATTTGGGTATTGATAAAGCGATCCAGCAAAACATGGCAGTATCCCGCTGGGCTGAGATCGTTGGAGAACGTATTGCAGAAATCAGTGTTGCTGACCGTATCGAGAACGGAGTTCTATTTGTCAAGGTAAGTTCACCGGTCTGGCGCAATGAACTTGTATTTATGAAGAGCAATTTGATTAGTAGTGTTAATGATGCATTAGCAAAAACCGTAGTTAAGGATATCAAATTTACATGAGTGATAATCAAACAAATCCTGAGGTAAAAAGTTATAGTGCGGAAAGTATTACCGTCCTCAAAGGTCTTGAAGCCGTTCGCAAACGTCCTGCAATGTACATTGGGGATGTTGGTAAACGCGGTCTTCATCATCTGGTCTACGAAGTAATTGATAACTCAATTGATGAGGCCATGGGTGGATATTGTACCGCTATTTCCGTAATTATTGGCAAGGATGAGATAATAACCGTCGAAGATAATGGTCGCGGTATTCCAGTTGACATGCACAAAGAAGAGGGCCGACCTGCTCTGGAGGTGGTTATGACCTCCCTGCATGCTGGTGGAAAATTTGATAAAGACTCCTACAAGGTTTCCGGTGGTCTCCATGGGGTGGGGGTATCTGTAGTAAATGCTCTGGCTGAGTGGCTGAAGGTAGAAGTCTACCGTGACGGCTCAGTGTATGAGGTCGAATTCAAGCGAGGTCTTCTGGAAACGGGAATGAAAATTACCGGTAAAACAAAAAAACGGGGTACCACGGTCACCTTTAAAGCTGATTGGTCCATTTTTACACATCGTGTTTTTGATTGGGATGTTCTAGAGGATAGGATCCGCGAGTTAGCCTTCCTAAACAAAGGTCTTACTATCAATTTGAAAGATGAGCGTGAGCACGAAGAACGTTCTGAGAGCTATCTCTATAGCGGCGGCTTGAAACAATTTATTGATTATCTAAACGAGAATAAACATCCCCTGCATCCCCAGGTCATTGCTTTCGAGGGTGAAAAAGATGATGTACCTATTGAGATAGCCTTTCAGTATAATGATAGCTACACTGAAAACATTCTCAGCTATGTAAATAATATTAATACAATTGAGGGTGGGACTCACCTTTCAGGTTTAAGAACTGCGCTTACACGTACCCTGAACAATTACGCCCTACGCAATAATCTCTTTAAAAAGGCCACCACCACCCTGAGTGGTGATGATGTGCGGGAGGGGCTTACCTGTGTTCTTTCCATTAAAGTGGCCGAACCACAGTTTGAAGGCCAAACCAAGACCAAGTTAGGAAATGGCGATATCAAGGGTATTGTAGATTCGTTTGTTAGTGATCAATTGAATGAGTTTATGGAGCGGAATCCCGCTATAGCAAAAAGGATTATCGAAAAAAGTCTTCTGGCTGCCCAGGCCCGTGATGCGGCTCGCAAAGCCCGTGAATTGACGCGCCGTAAAAGTGCCCTTGAAAGTGGTGATTTGCCTGGAAAGTTGGCTGACTGCTCCAACAAGGATCCTGCTCTGTGTGAAATCTACCTGGTTGAGGGAGATTCTGCCGGTGGTTCCGCCAAACAGGGACGTGATCGTCGTTTTCAGGCTATCCTGCCCTTACGTGGCAAGATCATCAACTCTGAAA
>JABMPR010000262.1 GCA_013202895.1 bacterium
GGCTGGTGGCGCTTTTGATGGTAGGGATAGTAACAGCAGATGATGCGATGGTTGCAGACACATCTAATAATCAAACAGTCGAAGGAATCGGTATTCATTCCGGAGTATGGAATGTCGGTCGTACTGAATGCTTTCAAGCACCAGCTACGGATTGTTTTCGGTTGTGGATAAGTTTCGACTTTAACTGGGTAAAGAATCTGTTTAGTTAATGAAATAAAAAAGGGCGGGGGAAACCCCGCCCAGGGGATTATAGTTATGTTAAAGTATATGATAGTTTTGATTGCCTTGGTCGATATAGCTCAATGTGGGTTTGAGGTTATACCTGTCACGGGCAGTCTCTCAGATCGAACCACCAAAAATTTATGGCCAGTCTTCTGTAATGGTGCAATTAATATTAATAGCAACGAGCTTCTGATTCCAGATGGAACACGTATTTATATCCAAGAGAGAAAAAGCCCATATGACCATACACAAGTCGAGTTAAAGCGAAACAGTAAAGATTCATTCACTACATACGAATTATGCTCAGATAAAAACGTTATTTCATATACAGTTTTAGCAGGAGACGGCAGGTATTACCTATTTAAACGTAGCAGGGTTAATGGAGCGATTTACGGTCCTGTACCAAAACATGGATTAGCAGATAGAATGATTCTATTACCAGACGGTAAGGTGTTAGCCTCTGGTATATATAGACCAAGATATGTTAACTATTTAGATCTATATGATGATGAATCGCAAGGCTATCAGACAGAACGGTCAAAAGACATGTTTTTGAGTCTATATACTACAGATAAAGCATTTACGCTTACAATTTATGACCAGAGTATGACATTAATCGACTCGGGAAATGTCCTAAATAGAATTGGCGTGGATGCCCAGGTTTTCGAGAGATTTTATGTTAAGCATCCCATGGATGTTACGGATGATAATACAGTATATTTAATAGATAATAGTGATGGATATTTAGTAAAGCGATATTCAGATTTAAACAAGCTGGACTATACGTTTAAGATTAGTAACGATAAATTTTTAGCAATACCTCATAACCTAAATGAAAATGACTTGACTGGGCTGAGAGAGCAGGAGGGTTCATACTCAGTGGCATATTCACTATACAAAAAAGGCGATTATATAATTACCAGTTTTTTTCAAAATCCTGCAATGGGTGGTAATGTAGATCCACCCTACCGTTATGACATAAGCAGAACAAGCGGTGAATTGTGTTCTTCTGGTGCACTAGAGTATCCAATTATTTGTGAGGACGATGATAACAAAATATTTCTATTTGTTCAAATCGATGGCGGATGGTTCAGTGAGGATGAGATATATCTGGTTGGCATCACCATTCAGGACCTTTTAACAAATAATGTCTCAAAGCAAGACATCGATAATAGCATAGCTGAATTTAAAGAAAAGCTGAAGGGAAAGTCTTGAAGCCAGCAACTCGAACTAAGGTTTTGAAAAAACTGCTAGAATCCTTAAGATGGATAGTTTCTATTAGTTTTTTCTTCTTGGGATTAACAAAACTGATGTTGATACAAAAGCATGGCCTATCTCTGTATCAAACTATTGTTAACATAGCTGGTCTTCCTGAAATCATAAAATATTATGGTGTGGTCGCACTGATAATCGAGTTTTACCTGGCAACGGGGGTGTGGGTTCGGAAAATATTTACCAGCGCACTAACATCAATGTTTCTTCTCACCCTGTGCGGATCAGCCCTTAGTGTTTTCTTTATTGTGTTTAAATTAAACCTGGATTGTGGCTGTGGATTATTGGGTGACAGCGAATACGGACTCCTCATCCAAAAACTTGTAATCTTGATAGTTTTAATAATATTATATAAAAACAAGACAATATTGTTTTCTACTAACAAGCCTCAATACGAGGACGACAAACAAGACAAAGAGTTTTAGTTGTTGCTCGGGATTTCCCACAATAACGGTACGCCAATTAACTCATTACTTCTGCTTTGAAAACAGCCAACACTCACTTTTGGTGGAGATACTCCCAGGGCTAGTCCAGAGTAATCAATTTTTCAAACAAGGCATCATTTTGTTTTAACTTGTCCTCATTCCCATAGACACAAATAGGACTCGCTTCGATTATATCGCTTACCATCTTTTCAAATGCTTTTACATCCTTAAGGGTCGTAGATAAAACGGCATTCCGCTCTTCTTGAAGTTCTGTTTGCGTCACTTTGCTAAAGTAGCGATTTACAGAGATGTTTCCTTTCTGGGATGGCGTATGAGGGCGATCTAAACCAGCAATGGTTCCGATAATGAAACGAGTCATTTCAGTCTCATCAAGATCTAAGGAATTTAGAAATTTTGGGGTGTTGGCATAGTTTTCAAGCGTACTTGAAAGATTAGGATCGCGATAAGAACCAAAGTACACCTGTCCTGTTGGTGAAAAGCGAGCAAAACCGCCATATGCTCCACCAATCACTCTTACCTGATTCTTCAGCCATTCACGTGAAACCACCTGATTTAAAACACGGATTTTTCCATTCCAATCATATCCCAGATCTTTGAAGTCTCCTCCCTGGAGAACATACTGTAC
>JABMPR010000263.1 GCA_013202895.1 bacterium
GGGTAAAGGCGATGCTCAAAATGAACATGTGGATGGCAAATAAGTTTCTCATTCTATTCCCCCTTATCTCATTGCATGCTAAAGCACTCACACCCGAGCAGTCCAACAACATCATTGCAATAAGGATAAAAATATGACACTTGGATCAAGTAGTTCTCCCCTCCAATTGGTCAATCGTGCATAAAGGTAGTTGTTCAGGCTATTTTTAACAAATGGTAAGATGGAGTGGGGTTTGGTAATCTGCTTTATATCCCCTGGGCAAAAACTACCTGATGCAAATTGTGTTTGTGAGGGCTAGAAATGAAAAGAGCCCTCAAATGGGGCTCTTTTTATACTGTTATTGGATTTCGCAGGTTTATAGTACGAATTGGTCATATTAATAGTCTTATTAAAATCAACCTCTTTCAAATGGTAGTCAGCAGCTTCTAGGGGAGATGTTCTTGCCTCAGCTCTTCCAGGATTTTTGTGGAAACCCAATAAATACCCCAGGGTCTTTCATCACCTGAGCTCACAAAGAATATGTATTTTTCATCTGGTGTCACACGTGGAGAGTCATTCAAATTACCAGCATTAATTTTGGAGCCCAGTGATATCCTATCAGTCCAATTCCCATCCGGGAGCCGAAAGCTAACAAAAAGATGTTTACGCCCAAAGGCGTACCAATTGGGCTTGGCGGCGAAAAGCAGGTAGCTTCTATCTGGCGATATGTAAGGACTATTACCATTGTGAGTATTATTACCAGTAAACTCTCCGAGATCAACAGCCTCCTGGTACTTGCCATCCGTGAAAGCTGAATAGTACAAATCATTATAGTCTGAAAAGTACATGTTGTAGTTCTCATCCACCGAATGATGAAAATGCAGACTAACCTGGTTTACCCCCTCGCCTACAGGTTTTGCTGCAGACCACCCGGCTGAAGTTTTTTCCATAAACCATATGTTTTCCTTAGCTCCAGATTCTCCCTCGCCGATTGGCATTTTTGAAATGAAATACAAGCGATCACCATCAGGTGAAAAAGAGGGTTCACCCGTCATGTTGGCAATGATTTCTGGTGCTGTCCATTTACCATCGATCATAAACATTCCCAACACAGCTCCGTCTGGGGGTTTGCCAACAGCCCAATAAGCTTCCATACCATCAGGTGAAAAGACGATGGGACAATGAGCCCGGTATGTCCTGAATATAATTTCTGGTAAGAAAGGTTGTGGATCGTCACCCGGTAGATCTTGACCCATATAAGGGCCAATCTGTTCTGGATCGAGGAAAGCCCTCGAATCTTGAGCTATTACTTCTGTTGGTGCAAAGAAGCAAAGAATAAGTATTAGCAATTGTCCAATTGAAGCCTTTGACCAGATAACAAACATGGTTACTCCTTTATACAATCTATTTGAGTCATTCGTATCGTATAGATTTAGCCGGATTCGCAACAGCAGCCTGATAAGACTGCCAGGCGACAGTGATCACAGCTACCATCATGGCTATGAGGGATGCTCCAACAAACACTCCAATGCTTATATCTATTCGGTAAGCATAATGCTTGAGCCACTCGCTCATGGCATAGTAAGCAACGGGAATGGCTACAGCTATGGCAATCACCATCAGTTTGAGGGTCTCCTTTGAAAGTAACATCAATACGTTACTTACGGATGCCCCTAATACCTTACGAATACCAATTTCCTTGGTGCGACGCTCCACATTGAATGAAGCCAACCCCAGCAGACCAAGACAGGCAATGAAAATGGCTAAAACAGCAAATATCAGCACAATGTCGGCGGATTGTTTTTCAGAGCGGTACATTCTGGAGTAGAATTCGTCGAAGTGGTCATATTCCAGGGCTTGATCCCCTGCAAATTGTTTCCAGGTTGATTCAATATGAGCCAGGGATCCATCCAGGCGGGCTGGATCATATTTAATAGCAATAAAATTACCCCAGTTTGGTCTGGTTTGAGAATTACCATCCCCTAAGAGAAATATAGCCATCGGGAGTATTTCTTGTTGTGGAGTTTCAAAATGATAGTCTTCAACTATACCTATGATTTTTAATGGTGTGTTACGATTCCCAAAATGTGCGATAAGGTCTTTTCCAAGGGGATCCTCAACACCAAAGGTTTTTACGGCTGCTTGATTTAGAACCACTGCAGACATATCTGTTCCCCTTTCTCTAGAGTAAAACCGTCCTTCAGCCATAGTTAATTCATAGACAGCGGCATAGTCATAGTCCACCAGGAAGGTAGCCAACAGGCGGGTTTCCTCGATGTCATTCACCATCATGCCATTGGCATTGAGATTCACACCATCATCATCACCAGGAATAGCAGTACTGTTACTTACCAGAAGTGTTCCATTATCGTCAAGTAGGCTGGCTTTAAATCCCTGGATGGTTGGACCTATATCATCAGTTTTCTTCACAATGAGCAGATTCTCAGGATTCAATCCCAAATCCTTGGTCTGCAAAAAATTAAGTTGATCGCGAATTATCATAGTTGAGATGAGTAGGGTTACAGATACAGAAAATTGAAAAACCACGAGTCCATTTCGTAGCCAATTTCCACTTTTACCAGACACGACGTTTCCTCTTAAAACCTTTAGAGGGTTAAATGAGGATAAAAGAAAAGCCGGGTAACTTCCTGCAATTAATCCAACTGGAATGGCACACAGTAAAATGAAAGGAATACAGGTCAACTTTAAGTACAAAGGAGTATCTATTAACTGAGAGA
>JABMPR010000264.1 GCA_013202895.1 bacterium
ACATGATCACCCGGTTTGAAATTAATCTCACCTACTTCTACGGTGTCAATACCTTCCCCAAGATCCGGTATGATAATTTCTTTAAGCATTTTTATCTTTCCTGATTCGCTATTCGTCAACGTTTGACAGGATTATCAGTTTCCGTTTGAATATCGTACTTCTGGATAGCCTTCTCGACGAGTTCGCCTTTAACAACTCCCAATTTCTGTAATTGATAGAGGGCAGCGACCACAATAGAGTAACGATCGACTTCAAAGAATTTGCGTAAATTTTCCCGGGAATCACTGCGGCCAAAACCGTCCGTGCCCAGAGCGATAAAAGGTTTGTCAATAAAAATTGAAATTTGTTCAGCCACCAACTTGATATAATCCGAAGCCGCTACAACAGGACCCACTTTGTCTTGCATCAGCTGACAGGCATACGCCTTACGCCTTGCCTTTGTGGGGTGTAGTCGATTCCAGCGTTGCGCATCCTGGGCATCAAGACGCAATTCTGAGTAGCTGGTAACGCTCCAGATATCAGCAGTCACTTCCCAATCCTTTTTCAGAATATCGGCTGCGGCTACAACTTCCCCTAGAATAGCCCCTGAACCAAGCAACTGAACATGCATTTCGTCCTTAGCTTTGCCTGTATTTGATATTTGATAAATGCCTTTGATGATGCCCTCTTCAGCACCCTTTGGCATGGCAGGATGGATATAGGGTTCATTTTCCAGCGTGAGATAATAAAACTCATCGATCTGGTCGTGCATCATCCGTCGCATACCATGTTGAATGATAACCGCAATTTCATATGAATAAGCCGGATCATAAGCCCGACAATTAGGGATGGTGGCAGCAGCCAACAGGCTATGTCCATCCTGATGTTGTAAGCCCTCACCATTGAGAGTGGTTCGTCCGGCTGTAGCACCAAGCAGAAATCCACGAGCACGAATATCCCCAGCTAACCAAAAGAGATCACCCACACGCTGGAAGCCAAACATGGAATAATAAATATAGAAGGGCATCATATTAACGCCATGGGTACTGTAGGAAGTTGCGGCTGAGATCCAGGAGCTGGCAGATCCAGCCTCGGTAATACCCTCTTCCAGGATTTGACCTTTGATATCTTCACGATAATAGAGGTACTGATCTGAATCTACAGGATCATAGAGCTGACCCACACTGGAATAGATACCCAGGCTCCTGAAAAGAGCCTCCATACCAAAGGTGCGTGCTTCATCAGGAACGATAGGTACAATACGCTTCCCAATATTCTTGTCTTTAGTCAGCAAGGATAATATCCGCACAAAAGCCATAGTTGTGGATTGGGCACGCTCACCGGTGCCCTCCAGGGCTGCCGAAAATGCACTTAATTCTGGAGTGACCATTGGATCTGCTGTCTGCCGGCGAACTGGAAAACTCCCGCCCAACGATTCACGACGCGCTTTCAAATATTTTAGCTCTTCTGAATTTTCAGCGGGACGATAAAAAGGAGCCTTGATAACTTCTTCATCTGAAATTGGAATCCCAAATCGGCTACGAAAGGCCTTGAGCTCTTCTTCGTTTAATTTTTTTTGACCATGGGTAATGTTTTTGCCCTCACCGGCCTCTCCCATCCCGTAGCCCTTGACAGTACTGGTGAGAATGACTGTGGGTTGATCTGCATGAGCCAGCGCTTCTGCATAAGCTGCATAAACTTTGACCGGATCATGACCACCGCGTTTCAATTTTTCAAGATCTTCATCGCTGAGATGATTAACCATTTCAAGGAGCTCAGGGTAGCGGCCAAAAAAGTGCTCACGGATATAGGCACCTCCTTCGACGATGTATTTGAGTATATCGCCATCAACGACTTCTTCCATGCGTTTGGACAAAATACCATCCTTATCCTTGGCAAGTAGAGCATCCCATTCAGAGCCCCAGATAACCTTAATGACATTCCAGCCTGCCCCTCTAAAAGCACCTTCCAGTTCCTGGACGATTTTACTGTTCCCACGTACAGGTCCATCCAAGCGCTGCATATTGCAGTTCACTACAAAAATTAGATTGTCTAATTTCTCTCTTGAAGCCAGGCTGATGGCACCCAGGGATTCAGGTTCATCCATCTCACCATCTCCCAGAAAAGCCCAGACTTTGCGGTCGCTTCTAGGGATGTGTTCCCGGTTCTCCATATAGCGCATGAAGCGGGCCTGATATATGGCCTGGATCGGTCCCAGTCCCATTGAAACGGTTGGGAATTGCCAGAAATCAGGCATAAGCCAGGGGTGTGGATAAGATGACAGTCCGCCCTGGGGATCGAGTTCCCGCCGAAAATTGACCAGATCCTCTTCGCTCAGACGGCCCTCCAAAAAGGCGCGTGCGTAAATCCCTGGTGAACCGTGACCCTGAAAGTAGACCAGATCTCCACCAAATTCATCTGTGGCTGACCGGAAAAAATGATTAAACCCTATCTCTAATAGTGTGGCTGATGATGCATAGGTTGAAATGTGACCGCCGATTCCATCGCTAGCCTTATTTGCGCGCACCACCATTGCCATGGCATTCCAGCGCACCATAGATTTTATGCGACGTTCAATATCGCGATCACCGGGAAATTGTGGTTGCTGAGATACTGGAATTGTATTCAAATATGAAGTGTTCGGGCTGTAAGGGAGACGCACCCCATGTCGACGAGCATAATCGATGAGCTCGTTAACCAGATAATAGGCTCTGTTGACACCCTCTTCTTCAAAGACAGCAGCTAGTGAGTCTAGCCATTCGCTGGTTTCCTGGGGATCGCTATCATGATGAATGTTTACGCTAGACACGGCATACCTCAATAAATAATTGTATAATTTTGGAGTGGAAGTTGGGGGGCTAATTCACAGTAACTCATGCTAACGTGACTATAATAGTCATTAATTATCCACCTGCAACTGCTATCGCCATTTAAGGGATAATATTTCTCTCTAATTGATATGATAATTGACATCCCCATGCACAATTCAGTGATTCAACACAGCGTTGACAATCTAATCTGAATTAGAGCATCTCCTTCTGAAACTATTTCGGGAAATAATAGGGAATTTGCGTTGGTGCTAACACCGGGTTTAAATAAGAGTCTGCCTGCTACTTTTTTGTTTTGCTACTCCGTCGCAAGCTAAAATACTTCAAAGGATTAACGCCAACAGCGATGCTCCTGAGAACTGATTTTTTTTCTTGCTCATTTTCGTCCCGCTTCGGGGTGAATTTGTCGATTGCTTTTTCAATGACTGTTCGGGTAGGATTGATGGCATATTTTGAAAAATCGAGAGCCTTTTGTCTGGCAATATCATTTAATTGCTTTTTGATATAACGGATTGGTTCATCCACAATGGCTTTGGTGGAATCCAGAATCATTTTCGGTTCAGGGGATAGGTCTTTGGTTGATTCGATAAACGTTAACCTGCAATAATTCTCGGTTATAAATGAAATGCGTGCCAGGAGGATAGCATTGGTGAAGCCTCCAGCAATGGAAGCCATTACCTTATCAAAAAAGGGAATACTGCGTAAAGTATCAGAACCCAATTTAGAGATGAGTTCTTCCACTGCAAATTCTACCCCCTCTGAGCCTCCGATGGCGACGGAATAGTAAATCTGTTTAGCAATCTGCAATAGATCTCTGCCACTGGCCCGGCCTGTATAAAGTGTAAATATTTCCTTCACCAGATTGATATTTGCAGAGAAAACCAGGATGGCATCGATAAAACCATACTGGGAAACCGCACTGCTGTAAAAGAGGTGGACTATGTATTTCCGCCGAATCTCAGCTACGCGTTTGGACAATGCCTGAGAGACCAGCTCATAACGATCCTGACTTGACCCATGTTCTGAAAGGTCAAATTTAATCTCTTTTAGGTAGGGATTGGAATTAGCCCGCTGGAGTCGCATCTCAATCAGCTCCAGCTCCTTTTTCCGTTTCCGAGCGGGACCAGGGTCTCCACTCAGGCGACTAATACGATAGATGGGGATAATTACAAAATAAATTAGAATAGCGAATAGAATCAGTAATACTGTATAGCCCAAATAAGGATTTGCAGTATATGCCAGCACATAAAAACTGAGCATTTCTCTGAGAATCAGATATACCAGAAGAAATAGAATAAACAGAACAATTCTTTTCAGCATTTTCATGGAGTGGAAATTAATGGTACAGACTAATAAAAGAATCTATAAATCACGGGTATCTACTAATAATCCCCCGGCTAAGAATATTATGTATTAAGTGTGAAGCTTGCTGACTATTTAATCGATCCATTGAGATAGAAATGGACTATAGAGCTGGTCAAGAGTATTCTTTAAGACTTCGACATCCCTCTTTTTTTTGCGCTGAATCAATGAATTAATCATTTCAAATAGAATCTTTTGGTGTTATTCAAATTCACTTATCCCAAGGCGAAATCGATCTTCCCAAATCAAAAATTGCATAATCGTTGCCTCCTCTACTGTGCTAGGATGGAACTTATCACACATCCGCTTTTCAGGAGGATTACTTTTCTTTGAACTTTGAGGAGCAATAACAAAAGTTAATTTATACTAATTGGTTTGGAGATTTATAGGTGTTGGATCTAATTCTGGCGTCCACCCGATAATCAGGCCGATACCTGACCGAAAGGAACCTTTTATGAATGTACGCCTAGTCATAATTCTTGTTTTGTTTCCGGTAATTTTACAAGCCAAAATTTCAGATCCTCAGATCTCTGCCACCGTTGAAAAATATTTCGCATGGAGCCGTGGAGAACCAACATTGATCTCGGCTGATATTGTACAAGATTATATATATGGTCGAACATTAAAAATTATAATTATAGCAAACCGTAATACCAAGGAACAGGATCTTGGATTTGCTTTTGCTACCGCAGCTACTGTGGCCAACATTGCTGCAACACCCTTTGATATGCTGTGGGTGGAGATGGATATTCATTTCAAGAATTCAGAGACTACCATAGCAATTGCACCAGCGGAGTGCAGCATCGATGCCATGATTTTGAAAAACTGTGATTTTGATGACTGGTGGAATGGCTGTTTGCAATTTCCTTAAGCTATGCTTTGATCTAAGCTTTCTTAAGCAAGTTTATCCCTGTGGACAAAGCCTTCTTCTTGAACACAATTCAGCTTAACAATTTTCTGCATCTTAATTGATGACCTTCTGTCGGGCTGAGTTGCCTTTCAGCGAATCGCCTGTTTGCGTAGTTCTCGAAATACTATATTAGCATTCACATTCTGTTCTGGGAGAAGTGTCACGATTAACTCCTGGTGAATGAAATATTAATCTGGCATTAATTGTTATGCTCACGCTAAACACTTTGTGTACTCCTTCGACGGGCTCCGTGCTTCGCTTATCAGCTACGCCCCGGCAGGCAGGATGACACAGCCAATTACTGCTAGCTATATAGCTTAAAAAAATAATTGAATTTCTGAGGGAACATGGACCGAAAACACACCAGCAGTATCGTACTAATTTCAATATCACTTCTGTCGCTTGAGCTCATCTGGACTCGCATTCTGGCGGCTGAATTCTTTTACACTTTTGCCTTTTTGGTTCTTTCACTTGCGGTTCTGGGATTGGGACTGGGTGCGCTATTAATTCGAATATTTCCCAGAATAAATCAGGGGTCAACCATCGGGATTAGCCTGTTATTGGGCGGAATAATGATTCTTATCGGTCCCCCAATTGTCTACGGGCTTGGGATGCAATTCTCCAGCTTGTTACAAGAACCCGGTATGTTTGGGAAATTGGTATTAATCATTCTGATCCTTAGTTCAGCCTTCTTTTTCTGTGGTATCGCACTTGCTGTCATTTTCAAACGGCTGCATGCACATATAAGTCAGTTGTATATGGCTGATCTAGTGGGTGGTGGTATTGGCGTAATTGCAGCACTTTTTATGATGAATACTTTCGGGACACCGGTTGTGACATTTTATATCAGTATCCCCATTTTCATAGCCGCAGCATTTAACAGTAAAAGGTATTACCGGATTATCCCATCAATTATGATTCTGGTTGCCATCATCGCCGGTAACTACTCCCCTGCTCTGTTAAAATCATCCAAACCCGAACGCGCTCCAGTGATTTATCAACACTGGGATGCCATGGCTCAAATCAAGATGTTTGCTTATCCCGGTGATGAAGGCCGGGGTATGGTCATCGATAATGCAGCAAATACGCCAGTCTACAAATTCGATGGAGATTATTCAATTCCTGATAGTGCCTCAGAGGACCTCTGGGGTATCCCCGTTGGCGATTTGATTGATCAATTTGATTCCTGCCGCTTCCTATCTCTGGGTGCCGGGAGCGGTGCCGATGTTCTCCAGGCATTAGCAGAAGGGGCAACTGAAGTTCATGCTGTGGAAGTCAACCCCTGGTTTAATAAGATGCTGACTGTAGGCGATCCCAAAGGCTATCTGGAGTCTTACCTGGATTCATTGGACAGGGAGCTTGAGACCCTGCCGATCTATACCAGCAATTATTATCAGAATCCAAAAGTCACGGTCATTTCTGAGGATGCAAGGGCTTTTATCCGCCGTCATGAATCGCGCTTTGATCTGATATATTCGCTTAGTTCAAATACCTTTGCCGCCCTGGCGTCAGGATCATTTGCCCTGGCAGAAAACTATCTCTTTACCACTGAAGCATTCATGGACTATTGGATTGCTCTTTCCGATTCAGGTTATCTCATGCTGGAGCACCAGTTTTACATGCCGCGTCTAGTCAGCGAAGTAATTGAAGCACTTGAGAGACTGGAAGTTGAAGAGCCTCGGTCTCACTTTGCGATCTACAATTTGCCCCAGATGAGACGTAAAGTATTGTTGTTATCCAAACGACCTTTGGAGAATGAAATCTTACAAACTGCCCTGAGAGATATCACTGCAGAAAATTTCCAGGATATCCATTTACTTTACCCTGCAGTGGATTCCCTACGGGACAATATTTATCAACATATTGTTGAGTACGGATGGGAACAGGTAATGGACACCCTGGCTATTGACATCTCTCCCAACCATGATAATCGCCCTTTTGCTGCTCAAATGGGTCTGTGGAAGAATTTTAGTTTCAATTCCGAAGGACGATTGCTGCCCTATGAGTTCTTTGGTTTCCCCCTGACGAAAATGATACTGGTATGTATAATATTAGTGGTGATCCTCATGATTTTTCCCATCACATTAATTCCATACTTTATCAGAGGACCTGGTCTTAACCTGAAACACTACTTATACTTTGCCGTCATTGGATTCGCATACATGTCAGTGGAACTGATCCTGATGCAGCAATTCACCCTGCTGATTGGTCCCTCAACTTACAGTGTTGCGGCTATACTGATGACCCTGCTGGTGAGTTCAGGTGTTGGCAGTCGATATTCAGAAAAATTTTCACTCAAGACGGTCTTTGCATCCATATTAGTTTGTTTGATCATTGATGTGGTCCTTTTCAAGGCATTTGTATATCTGTTCGGAGACTTTGGACAAACACTGCGCATATTGGTGACTGTATTGCTGGTCGCTCCGCTGGGTTTCTTTATGGGGATGCCTTTTCCAAAAGGGGTTAGGCGGGTCGGCTCTTTGGTGGACTGGGCTTTTGCCGTTAATGGAGCCGCATCAGTTCTGGGATCTACCCTTACGATCCTGGTGGTGATAAATTATGGTTTCTCAGTGGGGCTTGTGATGGCAGCGATCTTTTATGGAAGCGCCTTTTCATTATTAAAGCAAACATATCGCCTAGAGTAGTAGGCTGGACTCTCAATGGGCTGAGATGATGGAACAGACGTGTTGGGATCAGGAAGCACTACATCATCACCCACCATATCGTCGGCATTCAACTCCACCCACTGATCATCACTCACAAATTCTGAGAATATCCAGGTTTTCTGATTTTCTGTCCCCTGGATGCTAACAACCCGTTTTTCCATTTATTAGGTATTATTCTGATCTATCCTTAATAATCGGATTATCATTTAAAAATCACAATAGTTTTCCTTTATTCATCACTATGGTATGAGGTTTGCAAATGTCATTCGGATAGAACATGAAGAATGGTGACAATGAAATATAATAAAACCAATCCCCTACCCACATACTTCACTTAATTAATTAATGATTATGCCAATAATTGAACATGGCGCGGAGTCTTTATAATGAAAAAACTTTTAATATTAGGGGCAGGTACTGCCGGTACAATGATGTTGAACAAAATGGAATCTGTCCTGGATAAAGAGGATTGGAGCATCACTATTGTTGATCAATTCGAGACCCATTATTACCAGCCCGGTTTTCTTTTTATCCCCTTTGGTATCTATAACCGCAGAGATGTAATCAAGCCTAAACGCGATTTTTTCCCAGCCGGGGTTGAGGTCATATTTTCGAAAATCGATTTGATCGAGGCTGAGAAAAATCAGGTTCTACTGGCAGGTGGTAGAGTACTATCCTATGATGTTCTCATTATAGCCACAGGAACGAAGATTAATCCAGCCGAAACCGATGGGTTAAAAGAGGCTGATTGGCACAAAAACATCTTCGATTTTTATACCATTGAGGGCGCAACTGCTCTGCAGCAACATTTAAAATATTGGGAAGGTGGCAAGCTGGTACTCAACGTCATTGAGATGCCTATTAAGTGCCCGGTGGCTCCCCTTGAATTTCTTTTTCTTGCCGATTGGTGGTTTACCGAACAGGGAATCCGCGACAAGGTTGAGATTGAATTTGTAACGCCATTACCAGGAGCTTTTACCAAGCCTAAAGCTTCTAATGTGTTTGGTGATTTTCTCAATAAAAAGAATATCAAATTGACACCGGATTTTAGCACGGGACGGGTTGATTGGGAAAACAAGAAATTGGTTTCCTGGGAAGAAACTGAAGTTGATTATGATCTACTGATCACCATCCCCACCAATATGGGTGATGAACTGATGGCACGCTCAGGATTAGGTGACGAGCTAAATTTTATCCCCACGGACAAATTCACGCTCCAGTCAGAAGCTAACGAAAACATTTTTGTGATCGGGGATGCAACTAATTTACCAAGTTCCAAAGCGGGTTCAGTTGCCCATTTCCAGGCTGATATCCTGGAGGATAACATCCTGAGTTTCATCGATGGCAGACCACTCAGGGGTAAATTTGACGGACATGCAAACTGCTATATAGAATCGGGCTTTGGAAAAGGCATCCTCATCGATTTCAATTATGATACTGAACCTCTCCCCGGCAAATTTCCTTTACCTGGTGTGGGTCCTTTCTCTTTGTTGGAAGAAACGAGAATGAATCATTATGGAAAAATGATGTTTCGCTGGATGTATTGGAATCTGTTATTAAAAGGTGCCGAACTACCCATCGAATCGCATATGCTCATGGCGGGAAAGCGAGCTTAGCATGGAATCCCCCGACATCTCGAGACAATTGATAGATATCCAAGCCTCTCTGGATGGGATTACTGCTGAAATGGCGCTTGTCAAGCGGCAGCGTCAGGAAATTGAAGACCTGAAGGATGATCTTACGCGAGTCGCAAAGGATCTATTTGCCGGTGCCATTGATGAATTCGAAGATATCGCACCATTTGTTAAAACAGGTGATTTCCTGCACCTTTTCAAGCTGATCTTGCGCAACACTAACAACATTACAGCGGTAATTGGTAAGCTCGAGAGCGCCATCGATTTCTTTGAAGATTTCAAACCAATTGGAAAAGAACTCTTCAACGACACCCTGGAAAAACTGGATGATCTTGATCGTGCTAAATACTTCGAATTTGCCAAAGAAGCCGCTGGCATCAGTAACAATATTGTTGGACACTTCTCCACTGAGGATGTCCGACTTCTGGCAGATAACATCGTACCCATTTTGGAAACAGTGAAATCAATAACCCAACCAGAACTGATGGGTGCCATTAAAAATGCAGTAGCTGTTTTTGATAAAATGAAAGTGGAGGGGATTCAGGAAGTATCCATATGGAAGGCCATGAGTGAGCTCAATACACCAGAAATGAAACGAGGATTGGGTTTTGTTATCGCTTTTATGAAAACAATTGCCAGCAAAGAATCAGAAAAATAATTCAAAGGAGAATATTATGACCACAAAACAACTTGCCGGTATCTCGGTAGATGTAGATAGTGAGGGCTTTCTCACGGATCACAAAATTTGGAATCGTGATCTTGCCGCAGCAATCGCCAAAGAAGAGGGAATTGACCCCTTAACCGAGCGACACCTCGAGGTGATCGAGTTTATGCGCAAAGAGTATGAAGAAAAGGGATCAGCTCCCTCAATTCGTAGACTTAATAAATTAAATATAGTGCCTACAAAAGAGCTCTACTCGCTCTTTCCCGGTGGACCAGCGAAAAAAGCTGCCAAGATCGCCGGTTTAGGAAAACCACAGGGCTGCATCTAAGGAGGTTTATGATTAGCGAACAATTACAACCAATCAAAAAAGTATCACTGATTGTCTCCAAAGGATCATTAGTAGATGTATATCCGGCCCTGGTTATGGGCAATGGAGCCCGTATGGAAGGCATGGAAGCATCAATCTTTTTTACCTTTTTTGGTCTGGGAGCTTTGATAAAAAAGACCCAGAACTCTCTTAAGGTAGCTACTGTGGGCAACCCGGCTATGAATATGGCCATGCCTATGTTGAAGATG
>JABMPR010000265.1 GCA_013202895.1 bacterium
CCCTTGCAATCGTCTCGAAAATCATTTTCACATCCTCACCCGAATAATCGTAGCTGCTTCTATTCGATAAATTACCGATTAATCGTAATGCTTTGATAGCCCGATTTACTCTGTTATTGGCTAATCTAATAAATTTTTCTCTGTCATGTTCACGCATATTACGCCTCCGTGCGTCGTAAATATATAATATATACGACATGTAGCAAGAATATTGTTTCTGCAGTGAAATTAATCTTGATTATATACGAAATTTAATTAGTTATGGTTAATACATTATCCTTATGATACTTTGTTCAGCCAAAAGGTAATTTAAAGGATCAATGCAAATATATTGACTAATAAAATATTGGAGATTTTAAAGGGAGAATGCGAGTAATAGCGGGAAGGCGGCCATTAAATACCATTTACCAGACATCAATGGGTAGAATGCTTGCGGGTTCTTCCGAAAAAGTGCTCCAAAAACCGTATATGAGAAGATTTAGGAGTCAAGTTGACCTAATTTTCACATCACCGCCTTTCCCTCTTTTACGAAAAAAAGCATATGGGAACCTACAGGGAAATGACTACAGCGTATGGCTGGCATCTTTTGGCTCCCTTTTCCATGAATTATTATCGGATTCTGGCTCTCTCGTAGTAGAAATTGGAAATGTTTGGAATCCTGGTAGTCCAACTTGGTCAACGATCCCCCTTAAAGCATTATTGAGCTTGCAAGAAAGTATGGGATTCCATCTTTGTCAGGAATTTATATACTTCAATACAGCTAAATTACCATCACCCGCCCAGTGGGTAAACATTGAGAGGATTCGAGTGAAAGATAGTTTCACACGATTGTGGTGGTTATCAAAGACTGAGAGACCAAAAGCCGATAATCGTAATGTGCAAATAATGTATAGCAAATCAATGAAGCAGTTATTAAAAAGAGGATCATATAACGCAGGGAAAAGACCCTCTCAACATGATATTGGTAAAGAATCCTTCCTTCAAGATAATGGAGGAGCAATTCCACCAAATGTCCTTTCCCTAGCAAATACAAACTCATCAGACAGCTACCGCCGTTATTGTCGCAACCACTCATTACAACCACATCCAGCTAAAATGCCGCCAAAGGTAGTAGAGTTCTTTATCAATTTCCTGACGGATGAAAACGATATCGTTCTTGACCCTTTTGCTGGAAGTAACACTACAGGCATCGTGGCTGAGGTATTAAACAGACAATGGATAAGTGTTGAGAGGGAGATGGATTATATTGCCGGGTCCATTGGACACTTTGATAACGATGGTTTTAACAGAAAACTTGTCGGGAGAATAGCGACTTAATTTCGCTGAGTCGTCGTTTCAGATAAAGACTTTTACATCATATTTCAGTATCCTTTAAAATCATTTATGGGAGAATGTTGATTTTCTTGTGCTTGGGGATACGCACTATTAAAACTGGCCAGGAGATTGACATAGAGCATTTAATAGAGAACATCTCCGCTGTAGTAAATAAACACACAGATAGAATCACCCAACCGGCGACTGACTGCTCTGACTGAATATCCACTTTCGAGAACCTGATTGATGGCTTCAGCTTTGAACTCTGCTGTGTATCTTTCTTGCTTCATTTAACTGCCTCCTATGGCTAAGATTTTACCTTATTAGGTGTCTACTAAACCAGGGGAAGTCTAATCACTCGACCTAAAACAGGTTATTAGCGAACCTAATAGCCTTGAACCATCCTGGAAAATCCAGCCACTGAATTGAAGTTGATGAGTTTGACACGCGAAATGTATCTCTTAACTTTCAGCATTAAAGTTCCGAATTGCTCTGAAGACGTACATTCCGATAAAATTTTATCGTAGGAAAGGAGAATATTAGCAAGAGGTAGGTCAAAGCAGCATCAACCTTCTCGTTAATAAAAGACAACGTGAACATGATTGAGAAAGACACATGAAATCTCCTAATAATAATGAATACATAACAAGGGTAGATGTCAATGCAACCTTTTGGCAGTATCTCGGTGGTTTACAAGAGGAAGAGTTAATCATCGAACTTATCCAAAACGACTTGGATGCAGAAGCCTCCATGACCACAATCGAATTCCATGAGGACCGGTTAATCTGCCATGGTAATGGACGGACCGTTGACAGAAAGGGCTGGGAGCGATTAACATACTTGCTTGGTGCTGGATACGAAGTTGACAGCAAGCAGGATGGAATCGGTGTAAAGAATCATGGTTTGAAAACCTGCTTCAGGCTCGGTGATGTAATTATTATCCGTTCCAACGGGCTTATTTTTAAACAAACCCTTTACAGGAATGGTCATGAGAAATCACCTCATCCTGGCACCTATAAGGAACCCCTAGAAGATCCTGGTACACACCGAGATGGCACCCTCATAGAGATACCATATCGTAGTAAGACACTAATTGTGAGCGTGGGTGAAAGTCTTGAGCTGCATCCCCATGACAAGAATTCTATTGATAGGTTGTATGCGAACACAAGAAATATGCTAGCTGAATCGGTTATTGGTGCAATCCGTCCAGGAATCCGAAGGAATTACACTGTAAGATTGTGGCATTACAAGAAGGGGTGGCTGGACTTTAAGTTCCAGTGCGGGCCATTACTGAAAATTTCAGGGTTCAAGAAATTCAGGCGATTTTGCCGTGTACGTGACGAAGAGGGCAAACACGCTGAGACCTATGCAGAAGATTGCATTCTCTTCAGCAGTCGCATGCCTGCCGAACTAAACCATCGCATTCCCAAATACTACAGGTCTACTGGCGGCTTTTTCTTTTCGGAGATATCCTGGCCGGTGAACGAGAAAGGTCAACCACTAGAAGGGATCGGCTACAAGCGTTACCCTTTAAGTTACAGAGAAAAAACGAGCACAGGAAGGACCGGTCTAGGAGTATCCTTCTCTGGACCCTATTTCAGTGATTCAGGAAGACATGGAGCAACTGGCCATTCTGGCTTAAATGATACTATTGATGAAAATTGCTCCCAAATGCTCATTGCTGTGCTCAAGAGGCTGCTTGTCCCAAGATTCAAACCTACAGTCCTGAAGGTTCTTACCACCCTGGAGGATCCCACAGATGGAGTAGCACTAGCGGGAATCGCAAATCAAATGATTGACCTGCGAAGTATCCCACTTGCTAATCCCTCGCAGCGAGACCGAGGATTCAGGTATTTCAAGCTCAAATCACGCGGTGAAAGAATCAAGTTTGGACCACGTTCAAACCGTCAAGGAGCTAATAGAAAAGTAGTAATCCCCAGCCTAAATGATGGGGAGACAAAATTTAATAGGCTGCTCGCGTTCCTCAGTCCGCAGGACGAAGATATTGTCCATCCAGATGTCCCCTCAAAGATACTTTAAAAATGGATTGGTATGATGGAGGAGAGGGAATACGGGATAGCCACGTTCGATGAATCGGATGTCATCTCACGATTCCAACCTACAGCGAAAGCCGGATTTTATAAGTGGGATGATGATGCTCAATGGCATTCCGAGTTCAGCAACCCACGCATTTGCGAACAATACTTGGCAATGATACAGACTCTTTACGATCGAGGCATAAAAACCGAAGATCTTAATGAGGTTTCAGGAAACGTGTTTCTCCCGGATGTGGATGGTGACCTCCATGCTTTTCCCGATCTGTATTCCTCGAGTTTCATTTCTCATGGTTTCCCTACCGAAGAACTACCCCCAATAATAGATCGCAAACTTGCCCCTCATCCAATTCTCAAGAAGAAACATTGGCGATTACCAAACGTTACCCTCTCCAAGTTTCTGGATGAACACGAACTGAATGAATCTAGTGACACATACCGGCGGAGGATCTGGCTCTGGGTCAACAAGGAATCCAATAACATAAGCACACTCGACCTGCGGAGACTGGCAGGAGTAAAGATTTGGCCCGACACTAGGGGCAACTTGTTCAGCCTGGCTGAGTTGTGTCACCCGCGTCAGAAAATCCTCAGGGATGCGGTAGCAAAGCACATTAACATACCAAGCCGTGCAGTGTTACGTCTTCCCAAGATTAAATCAGCGAAGCGTGGAATCCTGTTCATCCGCTCATATCCTTCAGAGGAGGAGTTC
>JABMPR010000266.1 GCA_013202895.1 bacterium
AAATGGGATCCCTATTTTGAACAACAGGGCGTGGATATCAGATTTCATGCAAAAGATGACACAGAACTCGATGATGTGCTTGGAAAGCTCTCCTCTTCTGCTTTTAAAAACATCTTCAAACATATATAGAGCGCCCTAATGAAAGAACCTAAGATCACGAAAATCATCGTGGATAAAAGCGTTGCTGACCAGGAATTGGTTTCACGCTATAAAAATAACAACCCCCAGGCAGAAGTCGTTCAGGTCGCTCTCACAGAGATTGACAAGGAAGCTATGTTTCGACGAGAGCCAACACCAGCGAAGCGTGAAATCCTACTGACAGAAAAGCAGGGGCACACGGTCAAACAGTGTCCGGGAACCGATCGGACTTACCGTTGCTGCAATTATCACGTCATTAATCAGACCAGTAACTGCCCGATTGATTGTACCTACTGCATCCTCCAATTCTATCTCAATAATCCCGTAACAACTGTTTATGCAAATACTGACAAGCTGCTGGATGAAGTCCGCGAAAAGGTTGCTGGTCAGCCCAATCGTTTTTTCAGGATCGGTACTGGAGAACTATCGGACAGTCTCGCATTTGATTCTTCTTCAGAATTTTCAAGAGATATTGTTCAGGCTTTTGCAGAGATGGATAACGTGCTTTTAGAGCTAAAAACCAAATCCAATCGCGTTGAAAATCTATTAAACCTGGATCATAAAGGTCACACCGTTATTTCCTGGTCAGTTAACCCCCAGGTGATCATCGATTCAGAAGAACACAAGGCTGCTTCCCTGGATGAACGTTTGGAAGCCATGAGAAAGGTTCAAGCAGCAGGTTATAAGATTGGATTTCATTTTGACCCGCTGCTTTATCACAAGGATTGGGAAGTGAATTACCCTGAATTAATCCACAAACTATTTGAAGTTGTTGACCCTGCGAATGTCGCCTGGATATCTATTGGCTCCCTGCGCTTTCCTCCAGAGATGAAGGATAAGGTTCTTGAAAAATTCCCAAAATCCAAAATTATGTTTGCCGAGTTGATTCGGGGGATGGACGGAAAAATGCGTTACCCCAAACCTTTACGATTAGAAATGTATCGTACTGTATACAAAGCCTTACGAGAAATAGGAAGCGATAAACTTTTTATCTATTTCTGTATGGAATCAGAAGAAATCTGGAAGCGTGTCATGGGTTGGAGTCCGGAGCACAATGAGCATCTTGATTTTTTATTCGCAGATAGCCTTTACAGGCAATTTCCAACTCTAATACAATCCGCTCCGAATCGTCTTGTTTATGATGAAGGTTTTCCGCTTCATCATGAAAAAGCTGAAATTCCCATTTTTGGTACACTCTAAATAAAAACACCCTAATAAGGCGGCTGTTTTTATATAAATCTCTATCCGGTTTTCATTTAAGGATAAAAACGATCGGTATTGACATTCTAACGGCGACGGGTTTTCCCATTTGAAGCGCTGGGTGAAAAGTGGTTTGTAAAACTGCCGTAAGCGCTGCTTCATCGAGACCTGTTTTTGGAACACCGCTTAATACTCTGGCATTCTTAATCAAGCCATCTTTCCCGATGAGAGCTTCAATAGTGACGGTACCTTGTATACCTACCTCTTTTGCAATCTCAGGGTAGATTACTTTTCTCATAAGTTCACCATAACCCCCAACTGGAATAGGGAGTTCACTTACCATCCATGGCTCCATGAATATATCTGGCAATGGTGGAGCAGCAGGTGGCATGAGAAGAAAAACATCCTTTGGTTCAAAAAAGAGGTTGAGCGGGAGATCTGGATCAATATCCTCATCCTCCGATTCCACTGGAATAGATGGACGTATTGGGATTATCATTTCTGGTGCTTGAATTGTCGCCGGAATGGAAAAGACTTCTAAAGGAGGCGCTTTATACTCTTCCTTATGGGTCACTTTATTCCCAAATGTCGGTACGGAGTACAATGTGATAATACCAATTAGCATGGTTATCATTATTCCAATCTCAATGTATTTACGCTCTTGTGCTTTGACGGATACCCAGGGATACTGTGTTATCATGATTCACCTCCAGATTGCTTATGATTAAGGTCTGTTTTTTGGGATCTCCTTCCATCCCTTTTTCGGTTAATCAGTTTTCAATTTCGAACCATGGGTCGAAATTTCGACCCACGAGTAATGTAAGGTTTAAAATGTCCAGAAATCAAGCACGTTTTTCATTTTCCCAAAACCAAATGGTCAACCATTTCGTGTCCAAATCCTGGCCTCATATGTGATTGTTTTAATTGGGGAGATAAAGGTTTTGTGAATAAAAAAGCCGGGGTTTTAAGCCCGGCTTCCTGGAATTATTTTGGAGTGCTGGTTTTAGCCATTCTTTAGTCGGAACACCACAGGAACGGAAATTCTGACCGTAACCGGCTTATCACGCTGATAGGCAGGTTTCCATTTGATCTTTTTAATAGCATCCATGGCTGCCTCATCCAAACCGGTCTTAGGAATCCCTTTAAGAATGATGGTTTCTTTTACTTTGCCATCCTTCCCAATGGTTGCCTGGACAATAACTGTTCCTTCAATTCCCGCTTCGCGTGCTATTTCAGGGTAGACAACAGCTTTTTGAATTGCCGCATATCCACCAATCGGCTCAGGCGGTTCATCATAGGCAATAAAAATCACGTTGCTCTCTGGAGGTGGTGGTGGTTCATCCAGAATCTCAAAATCCTCAAGATCAGTCTCTTCGATCGTTAAATCCTCATCAATTTCCTCATCTTCAGACTCAATGGGTATTGAGGGTCTCGCAGGGGGCGGTGGTTTGTCAAACTGTTGGGTATCAGGCGGAATTTCGATGTTCTCAATAGGTGCTATATACTCATTCTGGGCAATATCTTCGACATTAAATTTGGGGATGAAATACAAAACCAAAGTGAACAAGGACAGTACAATCATGGCACCATATTCAAGGAACCTACGATGCTGTAATTTTACCGAGACATGCGGATATTGTTGTTCTAGCATAGCTCTACTCCCTCGGTCTGGCTGAATAATTAAGCTTCAGTGCAGAACCTTCGCGGAGTTCTTGATGGATTTCTGTAATGATCTCCATTTCTGTTAGTCTGTCGGCCTTCAAAGATGAAGTTAACTGTGGATCGGCTACAACTTTGTCATACATGATTGTTCTGATCTTGCCAACGTCAATTATCTGATCATCAATGGATATGGTACCCTCAGCAGTCGCCCAAATATGGGAAACGTGTTTATTCCCCTCCAATTTAGCGATCTTTTTGGCTTCCGGCAGTATTAGCTTTAAACCCTGGAATTCTCGTAAAACCGTAACTACCATAAAAAAGATCAGCAACATGAAGATGATATCAGGAAGTGAGGATGTGGGTATGCCTGCCTCAATTTTCATTTTTCGTTTTAGACGCATTATCTATCCCTCCGGGTCAGCTATAGATATACGTTTGGCGTTGGCCTGCTTGAGCTGGTCAATTACATCAATGTATACTTTATACTTTGTCCGGGAATCGGTTTTAACAGAGAAGATCATTTTATCATTTGTAGCCAGGAGTTGTTTTGCGATTTGTTTCAGCTCACGAACGTCTACAATGCGAATTTCTCCGCTACTACCAACGGCAACCTTGCCTGAAGCACTAACCAATATATTAGTGATATTCTTCTTGTGTACTTCTACAGATTCACCCTTATCAGGGAGAACCATACCCAGTCCCTTATCCATATCAATGGTTGTGGTAACAAGGAAAAAGAGCAGTAACATGAACACAATATCCGGAAGGGATGCTGTGGGAATTTCCCCACCTTTTTTATTTCTTCTTTTGTTTACCAGCATAGTTTCAGCTAATCCCGGCTATGAATTCAATTATCACTTTTCCATTGTTTCGAGTGTGTCAACCAGATCAACAGATGTCTCTTCCATTTTGATCACCAGCTTGTCGATCATAAATGTGAAAAAGTTCTGAAAAAACTGGATAATCATAGCCACAATCAAGCCAAAAAGAGTGGTCAACAAGGCTTCGGAGATACCGACTGCAACCAAAGCTGGCTGAATGTCATTGGCAGCAGCAATTGACTCAAAGGCACTAACCATACCAGAGACAGTCCCCGTGAAACCAAGCATAGGTGCTAAGGACACTACTGTAGATAACCAAATCATGTTATTCTCCAGAAAGGACATCTCTATGGAACCAGCACTCTCGATTGCTTTTTCAACCGCTACGGCACCACGATCAGCACGGGATAAACCCGCGAGATAAATCTGTGAAACAGAGCCTGGTGTGCTGCGACAGACTTCCAAAGCTGCATCTACGCCCTGTTCTTTCAATGTAATATCAATTTTTTTAAGGAATGATCTGGTGTGAGTACTTGTCTTGACCAGACTGAAAAATCTTTCAATAACAAAAACCAGCCCACCTATAAAAACTATTAGAATGGGCCACATAAATGGACCACCTTTTAAAAACCACGCAACCATTCAGTAATTCCTCCTAATCCTAATTAAATTCCCACTTGATTTGACCAACCGCACAATCATAGTTTCATACGTCTCTAAAGTCAATCAAATTCCAGCTTCGAACTGGAGTTTCAAGCCCTTTTTAAAAATACGCTGCCGACTCTGCGATTCTCCGGGCATCCGCAAAGTGTTGAAGTGCTCCCTGGATCTGATTGTCCAATTGGATCCTCACTTGATATTGCTCGTTTCTGCCCCACAATTTGCCTGCAAGTTCGCTTTTAAAATAATAGCGAATGGTTGCATCATCCTCGCGAATTTTTTCTTCATCCAGTTCTAAATCTTCCAGAGTAAAAATCTTTGTGTAAATTTCAGCCATTAACGAATCATCCGGCTCAAACCCACGCAGATAACCCTGCCAATCATCGGCTAGTTCGGGGTGTTCACTTGCGTAATCAGAAGCTAGCTTGAAAAAGAAACGAATATCCGTTCTTCTTACTAGAGCCAGATCCTTGCTTATCGTTGCAGGATCGTCAAGAAATATATCAGGTGTGATACCCCCGCCACCGTATACTGTGCGACCCATTTTGGTTTTATACACGGGTTTGTCTTCCAGGTTGGTAGTATCCCTCCCGTAATCCTTTTCATACAATTCCGAATAATAATCTCGGGCGTCCTCATTTTCATAATGGCGCTGAATTAATCTACCGCTAGGTGTATAATAACGAGCCACAGTCACACGAACAGCAGAGCCATCCCGTAACGGATATTGACGTTGGACCAGACCTTTCCCAAAACTGGTTTCACCCACTACAAGCCCTCTGTCCAAATCTTGCAAAGCTCCGGCAAAAATTTCACTGGCTGATGCAGAACCGCGATTGATCATTGCAATGACAGGCTGTTGATAAAAAGTGGCTTTCGGTTTCGAGAACATCTCCTCATTGGCATTCTTTAAACGCCCTTTTGTTGAGAGAATCTTTTCTCCACCCGGTAAAATAAAATCAAGAATCTTTATGACTTCGTCCATATATCCACCGCTGTTATTGCGTAAATCTAAGATTAGGCGCTTCATTCCCTGCGCCTGCAGCTCAGTGATAGCAGAGATAACCTCTTCAGAAGTTGTTGAAGAGAAGCGGTTCAGCAGGATATAACCGGTTCCATCGTCCATGACAAATTTTGCCAGAACGCTATAGATTGGAATTTTATCACGATAGATGGTGACGGGTATGAGGTCAGATTCACCCAACCTGGCGATTTCAAGGTCAACTCTTGAGCCTTTGGGACCTCGCAGTTTGTCAAACACACCGTTCCGAGTAATCTTGTAGGCAGATTCCGAATCAATTTTTACAATCTGATCCCCGGGTTGCAGCAGTCCATCAGAAGGCGACCCCACTATTGGAGTAATCACTGTGATATAATCTTCAATGATATCAAATTCGATCCCGATACCTTCAAAATTGCCGCGAAAACTTTCATTGATCTTTTCCATTCTATCAGTACCGATAAACACGGAATGAGGATCTAATGCCTCCATTAAGCCATTCTGAGCCCCAAGCATGGTCTTATCCCAATCAACATCCTCCACATAGTTGGTGTTGATAATTTTGACCATGTCTTGAAAATCGCGCCATTTATTATAAAAGTCACTCCCCTGAGCAAAAATCGCCTGTCCTGATGGACTCAACGCGTAAATGCCTAACAGAACGAGAGTGGCTATGCTAATTTGTTTTAGTGTTTTCATAGATTTTTCTTAAGTGTGGTATCCTTTTACCATTTCAATTTGTCATGGCTTGTAAGATAATGCTTTCATCAATTCGATGAAAGCATCCTTTTGATTGTTACCGGATAATTATAAACTACTTATCTATCAGGGGGCTATCAGATTCGCTAATGGGGTTTATAGGAGACTTAACGTCCCCAGGAGTCGCTTAGAGGATTACATAAAGCTGAAACCGGAAAAACAGAGCCCGCAGGGCGACTTCCTTGGAATCACTGATTACTTTATTGTGATAGAGTTTCCAGCTCCCTGCCGCAGCAACCTGTTCATTCCAGCCTGCAATAGTTTTAAAACCCATTGATCGTGAAATATCAAAACGAACACCCAAGTAAGGTTGGATTACCGGGGTCCAGGCGGATAGCTCAAAAGCCTGACGGGGATTTGTCCCAGCCACAATGTCAGTCCATTTTTCATTAGCTGGTGAAGAGCTGGCTACCAGCGAAACTTGACCAATACCAAAAAGCGAACCTGCAAGCAGTTTTAGACGGGAGCGAGAGTGGGTATTGTATTCAGCCGTCACGCCTACTTGACTTAAAACGAAATTCACCATGTAATCAACATTTGCGGCATCATTGGCGGATGAAAAGTATTCGCCCTGGCCGGCGTACATGCCTATGGTCCAGTGGGGGGTAATCTCCCCAAATCCCTCAAATCCAGTTATCAACATAGAGCTGCTATTGATGCCAGCATTGTCTTTATCGTTTAAATCAAAATCTGCTGCAAACGTGCCTAAAGCCGCAAAGGCCGTCTCGTCCAACTCAAGGGAGACCAGGTATGAAAAAGCTGGGCCAATTGCGCCCCGTAGTACTGGCTGTCCCTCAGCGAATTGCGCTTGTAGTGATCCCAGAACCAACAAAGTCAAAATGAAAATATTAACCCCTCGTTTCATCTTACATTACCTCCATATAACGAGTCGCCCGCATCGTCGATCCTCTTCCAATAGAAAATGCATTAAATATGTCGATCTTCAACTTGTTCCCTTTTTTAACCAAAAGAAGCACTTGAGACAATATACCTTCTCTCAATTTTTTGCACAAGCCTTTTAAGAAATTACTTTAAGTGTCAGCTTAAATTTATATTGCATACAGTAGCTTAGCCCAATAAATTGACTAAAAGTTTGGAGTAGGATTCAAAATTTTTAATCACATAGAAATGGGTTTCCATCATGAGCAATCATTTATTTAGTCATGTAATACTTCGCAATATCTTGTTGGTTCCACTCTTGATTCTTCTTTCAGTCGGTTGCATTTGGGGTGCTGATAACTTGCGCGATATTCATCATTTAAGGAATCTTGGAGATCTTGATCACAATGGCAGTAATGATTTTGGAGCAATCCACCGAGCTGCCGACTCGGGATCAGAGCTGATCACCTTTGAGGTCACACCAAATGGTGATTTCGATGTCACATGGCGATTTGCCCTTCCGGAGAACCTGGTTGGGGAATGGATTGATTACGCAATTAGTGATCTTAACCTGAACGGACGCCCTGAATTTGTCGCAGTTGCCAAATTGATCTCAGCCACCTCAGGAAACAGTTCCCCCTGGATGTACGGTTTTGAATGGAGCGGTAGTGAGTTTGCCTTTATTCCCAGTTTCCAATGGTCCTGGACACCTGAAAATGGTCTTTTGGCTAGACCAGCGCAGATAATGGTCGGTGACGTGGACAACGATGGGCTAAGCGAACTGATTGTCTCCCTGAGCGCCCCCCAGGTAAATTTGTTGATCATCGAATTCAATGGAGAACTCAGTTCACCAGACATTCAAATTGAGTTTGCGGGATTACCGCCAAAGATGACCCGAATCCCGGCCGCTATTTCGCTTACCCTGCAAGATATTAATTATGACAATCATCAGGATATTCTTCTTTTCCAGAAACAAGCAGGTGAATTGCACGCTTCAAGCATCGTTTCAACGGGTGAAGATCATTATACAAACCGCACTCTGCCCTCTATCCAATTAAAGGAAGGAGCAACAGAGATTGTACGCACAGCAAGTATTGCAGCGGCCGATCTTGATGGTTCAGGACGAAGTAAACTCTATCTGGGTAGTTCAAAGGGCAATGTTTATCAATATGAATTAGATGGCACCACTCCTGTGTGGAAGTCCTTTATGGATCCTGTTAATCAATTATCATTCTCTGATTATGATGGTGACGGCTTGCATGAAAGTCTTATTCGTACAGGTGATCGAATTTACTATCTGGAGCAGGAAAGCATTGGCCCAGACTTCGCCCAATTCAATTCATTGGTTGACGAAGATCTTTTTGGATCAAACGCCATATCATTTGTTGACGGATTATTGCTTGAAACACAAAAACAGCATCGTTTCAGGGCCATTAATCCAAATGTCATTGAAATAGACGCTGCCGAATTGCTTGAATCCTCGGATGTTGAAGAAGATCTTGATCTTGGAGAGCTTGTTGATGAAGAGGCTGAGACCGAGGAGACAACCCCGCTTATGGCAAATCTTACTGATGATGAAGCTGAAGAGCCTCTAGTAATACCCGAGATCAGGAGAAAACCCAAAGCTCCAGATGTTGTTCTCCATCCTGGAGAAAACTTTGTGCACAATATTCCTCGGCAAGAGGAAATCGACCCAGGTCAGGCTTATGTAAAATTTAAGTCCTATCCAGAAGGCATGCGCCTTGGAAAAGATTTTGTTCTCAGGTGGAATCCAACGCCGGATCAATTGGGATACCACAACATATCATACTCCTTTGGTCAACAATTGGACACTGCTTTTACACTTTATGTGAACTATGTGGCGGAGATATTCTCTACCCCATCAATCCTGGCCCAAACAGGGCAGCAGTATCTTTATCAGGTACAACTTGAGGATTTAAATCAGGAACAGTATTTTGAATATGAACTCATCTCATCTCCAGCAGGAATGCAAGTCGATGAAGAGGGTCTGGTCCGCTGGCTTCCAAGTGATACTCAATTGGACTCACAATACGTGACCCTGAGTGTTAACGACGGATTTGAACGTTCCCTTCAAAAATTCACACTGTATGTTAACATTCTGCCTCTGATTCTTGAAAAACCGGGACCAGTTGCTTTTATCAGTGAGCCCTATGTCGGTCAAGTCAATATTCAGGATAAAAATGTACCCAACGCAGCCCGTATCATACCTGTGAGAACCCCCAAGAACCTCGTCATGGAATCTTCAGGTCGGATTACCTGGATTCCTGAACCCCAACAGACCGGGTTCCAGGATATCCTTTTCGAATTAACTGACGATATGTCAACTGTATTAGATTCCTTTACTATTTTTGCTAACACACCGCCTATCATTACTTCCAGATATGTGGAACACGCTCCGGTGGGAAAACCCTGGAATTACAATGTGGAAGTAGATGATCCCAACAATAATCAGGACATTAGCTTTCTACTCTCTGAAAGCAGTATTCCCAATCTGACGATTAGCCGTCGTGGTCGTATCACCTGGACCCCTACTGAATCTGATCTGGGTAGACAAACCTTCACCGTTTCGGTATCCGATGGCTTAAGGGATGATCTCCAAAAGGTCACCGTTTATGTAAACAGTTCACCGGTATTGGGTGGAATTTCCGACTCCTTGGCCACTGTTGCCCGCCCATTCACGACGAGCATTCCAGTCACGGATTTGAATAAAGAGCAGAAACTCAGTTTTGCCTTCCTTGCTGCACCAAAAGGAATGAAAATATCCCCTACCGGCCAAATTAACTGGACCCCCACCAAAGCTCAAAAGGGCTGGAATGAGGTATTTGTAAAGGTTTCAGATAAATATAGTTCTGACACATATAAATTCGCTGTCTATGCAAATGCACCCCCGGTGATCGTCTCTACTGCAGATACAATGGCTATAGTTGGTCAGGAATACGTGTACGCCATAAAAGCACTTGATCTGAATACAGACCAGGAATTGGTTTACCGGGTCTATGATGCTCCACCAGGAGTGCAGCTAAGCGAGGGGGCTATTTTACGTTGGACACCTGAGATAGATCAAATAAACAATGCTCAATTCAAAGTGAGTGTAACTGATGGTTACATTACCAACGTTCAAAAGATTGAATTATTTGTGAATGCTTTGCCTGAGGTAACCTCAACGCCATCTGCAGTTGTGCTTACTGATCGTCAATATCGATATCAGCTCGCTTCTCGAGATCTTAATGAGGACGGAATAGTATATTCCAAAGTGCTCCTCCCCAGCGGTGCTGAGATGAATGAAGAAGAAGGATTGATTACCTGGACGCCAGATGCATCAAATGAAGGCAAAAACAAGTTCATCATCGAACTTATTGATTCTCGCGGTTCCTCAAGTTTTCATGAATTCGAAGTAAACGTGTTTAAGGACCCTAAAACCCCCATCCGTCAAATGGGCGCCTTCCTTATTACTTTAGCTGGGATTGGAGCTATGTTCATAATAAAATTCCTGTACTGATCCTACATCCAAACAGGATAGAAGCCCATCGCTTGCCGATGGGCTTTTTTTATGTCATCAATTCAAGCTATACTCAGGTAGATATTTTATAATTGAATAATCGAATTCCCACGATAACTCAATTAGTTTGTATTATAGTATTATTGCCACCAGTGTGATTAAATCCTGGACGTTCACAAATGAATCATAGTTGATATCAGCCAATATGAGCAATTCCGGCGTAGCTTCAATTCGTCCCAGGATCAGGTTCACCATTATGATGATATCCTGGACATTGACAAGATTATCGGCATTCATATCACCATTCCCGGATGCCTGCCAGGTTGCGGCCCTTAAAACGGCCTTGTGAAGGTTTAAACGACCCGCCGAAACAGTTATTCCCTCCAAAGTTTCCAATGTATCTACGGAAGTTAGAATCAGGGCTTTGAACACCTCAGCAGCTAAACCCGGGTGTTCTTCATAGTATAGAGCCAGATCTTCATTTGCAGCCGCATGTAACAATGCCACAGCACCAGCTACATGGGGTGAGGCCATGGATGTTCCAGACTTGAAAGTCGTTCCCTGATTATGATTAGTGGAAAGGATAACTGACCCCGGAGCTCCCAGATCAATGGACTCTATACCATAGCCGGATGATGCTTTATTGTCATACTTATTAGTATTGGTCACAGCGATCAGATATGGACTGCTGCAGCCAGTAGGGACATCCCCAACCTCATCTACATTAACATTTGCATTGATTGTTGCGGCAACTGATAGAATTCCAGCTTCCCCCAAGGTATTATACATATCATTCCAGACTGGATAATCGATTGAGTCACAATTTGCATAGTCAATCCCAAAACTGGAATTTGTGGTAACGACAAATGCCCCTTCAGTTCCACCAGACACCAACCAGGCTAATTTTTTTTCAAGAATATAGGTGTAGGCCTCCATGGCTGTAGATGTGGTCGTACTGGAGCCAGCTACGATCATCAATTTTACATTCCAATTGACTCCGGCCACCTGATTCGCGTTATTCGAGTGGGCACCGACTATTCCGGCGACATGTGTCCCGTGACTACTGACAGGAATGGCACCATTGTGTCCAAAAGCATTCCAGCCTTCGAAATCATCAATATACCCATTTTCATCGTCATCAATTCCGTTGCCAGCCGTATCGGCAGGATTGTACCAGAAATTTTCAAGCAGGTCTGGATGGATCATATCGCAACCGGCATCAACAATACCAGCCACAATTTCACGGCCTAGAACGGTTACCCCTCCAGTGCTTATTTCCCAGGCATCCGCTGCATCAATATCCGCATCAATAGTGCCACCTGTTTGTCCGATATTTTCAAAATTCCACTGCTGATCATAAAATGGATCATCTGGTTCAACACGTTCACTTAGATAGTGATCCTTTTGAACATACTGCACCTCAGGGACCTCCTCAAGCCAACGACTTGCGTGCTGCAATTGGCGTGCTTGCAAGTCAACTCGAATTAACCACAGGTTCATTGGACGACTGATCCGGCGAACTATTTCAAGGGGCTGATCATAGAGAATTATATCAACATCTGCTTCAGTAAGATCGTAATAGAATCGGACGATAAGCTCGTTTTCGACGAACAAAGGTGACCCTGCGAAGCCGAAACTTACGATAAATATGGTACTCAATATGGTCTTATACAAATTACTCATCACAATCCTTCAATCTCTAAATTAACCCACGGAACGCCACTAGCAGGTGACAAATCACACATTCAAATCTAAAAGACTCACCGTATTATAACCGAGAAGTGCTGAGATTCATTAGTGTTTTATGTTGGTAAATTTCTGAAATTTCAGGGGATCAACGACTGAATACCGATGATATCAGCATCATTAATCTGTTTCAGAATGACCTTAACCTGGATTACTCAGATTTAATTAATTATAAAGCTCGAAATAATTATAGATGAAAAGCGAGGGATATCTGGCTTAACCAACCGGCAGCTCCAAAACTCTGACTGGCTGACTCGATGAGCATGCCCTGCCATTCAAAAGCAAAACCCAGGGAAGCACCCGCAATAAAATCAGACTCAGTCACTCCAGTCTGCAGCTCAAAACGATTGGAGTTAACCCCTAATCTTACCTTGAAATTAGGATGAACAAATATTTCTGCGCCAAGCGCAAACTGTAAAAGCTCATTTAAGCCATAAATACCTTCAAGATTCAAGCGCAGGGGTAAATGGGAGAGGATTTTTGAAGTACCAATATGCAATTGGGTAGGGAAAGTCTCCGCGCTTTCACCCAATTCCACAGCTTTCAGGTAGACCCCCACAGTAAGTGAATCCAATTCCTTGTGGTATATCAGCCCCAGATCATAGTAGAAGTCACCAGAAGAGTTTCCATCAGCAAGTCGCTGAAACCGCCCAACACGGCTTCCCAGACGAATTGCATCGGAGAATTTAAAGGCATACCCTAGACTTGCTGCAAGTTCGTGGAAACCAAACGTACTTTGATTGTTTCCGTATATATCGGTTTTATCAAACATTCCGTAATCAAAATATATCAGCTCGCCGCTAATACGATGCCGCTGCATGGGCAAGACACCACCTGCCGAATAACCCCGAATTCCAACTATGTGGTTGATAAAGCCTACCTGCCCCTGGATGTTTTCAATAAAGCTTGCTCCAGCTGGATTACCCTGAATATCTATGTTTCCCGAAGGATCAGCTGCTCTACTGCCACCCATTGCTGCTGCCCGATTGCTAAATGGAAATGTCAAAAGTTGATAAGATGGTGTTTCGGCCAATGCGGCTGACGCAGCCAGTTGAACGAGCAGGACAAAGTTGAGTGACATATTATTCATGACTCTGTAATACATGCCTTAAAATGGATTATGTTTCCAGATAAGACATAACTTTTTTAATTAACAACCGGGAAACAAAAAAAGGCTAAGCTGGATTTCCTTAGGGTTTAATTTTAGCTTGATTGCTGATGAACATTTTAATCTGGATACTAGCCGCCCTCCTACTCATTATTGTAATCATACGACTCCTCACTTTAAAAATGTATGCTTTGAAGACCACCGTTCATGAAGAAACACCCGAAAAATATGGTCTCTCCTTTGAAGAAGTACACTTCTCAACTGAAAACCAGTGTTCATTATATGGCTGGTGGATACCAGCCCGGAAAAACTCGGATTCAGCGCCCACTTTGGTCCTGGTACATGGTTGGAGCCGAAATTTAGGGCGCATGCTGCGTTATATTCAACACCTGCATCCCTTCAATTATAATCTGCTGACTTTTGATGCCCGACACCATGGGTCGAGTGATCGTGATGACCATGCATCCATGTATAAATTTGGACAAGATGTTCAGGCTGCTGTCAGATATGTCTGCACCCGATCCATAGATACTGCAAAGATTGGAGTTCTGGGCCTCTCCATCGGTGGGGCTGGTACGGTGTATGCCGCTGCCCTTGACTCGCGCATCAAAGCTGTGGTCACTGTTGGAGCACCGGCGCATCCCATAGATGTTATGAAGCACGAATTTAAGCGTCATCATTTCCCGTCGGTCTTTTCTTGGCTTATTCTTAAACAGGTCGAGATGAAAATTGGTGTTTCTTATGAGCTATTTGCCCCAGTCAATAATATTTCCAAAGCCCAGGCTAATTTCCTTGTAATTCACGGGGAGCAGGACAGTGTGGTATTACCATCACAGGGAGAAATACTCAAAAATGCAGCCCGGCCTAAGCAATGTGAATATTGGAGCATACCTGGACGAAGTCACTCCAATTGTCACCACGAACCAGGTTTTTGGGATCGAATTAATGACTTTTTTCAAAATAACATTTTAGCAGATTTGCCGACCGGGATTTCCCAAAAAGAGGAATTAATATGAAGTATCCGCCAGAACCATTTCGCATTAAAACTGTCGAGCCCATTGCCCGCACTACTGACTGGGAACGCTTGGCTGTGATTCAGGATGCGGGTTACAACGTTTTTAACATCCCTGCTGATAAGATATATATCGATCTTCTCACTGACAGTGGGACGAGTGCCATGAGCGATAATCAGTGGGCTGGAATGATGCGTGGTGATGAATCCTATGCTGGCAGTAAGAACTATTTCCATTTTGAGAAAATGGTCAACAAGATCTTCGGATTTAAACATGTCATCCCCACTCATCAAGGTCGAGTTGCAGAAAATTTGTTATTCTCTACCATCTTGAAAGAGCGAAATGACCTGGTAATTCCAAACAACAATCATTTCGACACGACCCGCGCCAATGTGGAATACAATGGCGGTACCGCCATTGATCTTGTGGTGGATATTGCCAAGGACACCCAGGCTATTGATAATTTTAAAGGCAACATAGATCTTGAAAAGCTTGCCAACCTGATTGACGATGTTGGAGCCCATCGCATTCCTCTGGGTATGTTGACGATCACAAACAATTCTGCTGGTGGGCAACCTGTTTCCATGGCAAACATCCGGGCTACTTCTGAATTGCTGCATGAGCATAATATCCCTTTTTACATTGATGCCTGCCGTTTTGCCGAGAATTCCTACTTCATCAAGATGCGCGAAGCAGGTTATCAGGATAAAAGCATCCTGGAAATTGCCAACGAAATGTTCTCCTATGCTGATGGCTGTACCATGAGTGCCAAAAAAGATGCTCTGGTAAATATGGGCGGCTTCTTTGCAACCAATGATGATGAGTTGGCGCAGCAGATCACCAACCGTCTGATATTGATCGAGGGCTTTCCAACCTATGGCGGTTTGGCTGGTCGAG
>JABMPR010000267.1 GCA_013202895.1 bacterium
AACTGCAGCACACAGAAGTGCTAGCATAATGAACTGGATAACTTGAAAGTGTCTCTTAACTTTTAGCTAAATGTGTCCCAAATGTTCTGAAGACTTACAGGGGAGCATAACTTACAGCGCAATTTGAGATAATCATTAATAGGTATAAATTTAAACACATTTTTAACTTCATTTGTTTCTTCCCATCCTCTCCATAGATTTGCTTTATTAATTAATCTAATAAAGAGTACGATGGTACTAAGCCCCCACATGTTAGTCCCAAGCTTGTTGGTACTCTAGCAGGTTACACCAAGGGAATGAAACGACTACAAATTCGGCAAGACTATCTAGAAAAGAGATATGCTGATCTAGAGCAGGAGTTTCTTTCCGCAACTGATCTCGCGAGGAAGGACGAGATCGCCAAGGAAAAGGAGAAAATTGAGGATGAAGCTCCAAAGCTTGGAGAGACCCGAGGGAAATTGGAAGCAATTCTTCCTTCACTAGAAGAAAAGAACCGGACAAGGCTAGATAACGTTAAGTTTGATACTTTAAAGTTCTCAAAATCAGACGGAAAATAGAAATAGTATAACAGCAAACAACATCTGCACCCTTCAAAGAACACTATAAAATTAATTAGGCACCTTCAACAGAGCCATGTCGTAGGTGTACTATTATCTGGAATAAGAAAACTAATGGAGCCATTCATGATCACGAAAGGAGTAAACATGAATTATTTAGAGATAGCTGGCGAGAAATATGGTAGTGACGATCTCGTTAGCTATGCTGCAACAAAACTAAGTGAAATTGGTGTAAATAGTTTTCAATCAATCCAGATCAATACAGAGAATAATCATATCGCTATCTGCTTTGATACAGAGGAAGATGCTCTCATAGCTTGTGCTATCGCAGGTTTTCAATCAAGAATAAATAGTAATGTTTTCCAGAGCGATGATGCCACGGATTTTTTGATATCACTTCAGTGTACTGCTAGCCAAGCAGGGTTTTGCTAGATCACTATTATGGAACAGATGTATAGCCTTCCAACTGTAGCCAAGATGTGGGATATGTCAGTCCGTACTCTTAAAGGGCTGCTTAAAGAAGCTGACATTGAGCTCCATAAAATTGGTTCAAGGATGAAAGTCAAAGAGTCTGATCTGCAGAGGTTAATTGCAAGTGCCGAAGAGTATGATGAAATGGATAATTATTTATAAAACGAAAGGAGGTCTGGCATGGCAAGTATACAAAAAAGAGTTACTAGGAACGGCGAAGCTTACGTTATCGTATATTACGACTTGTCAGGTCGCCGTCGTTCAAAAACAATCTATGGAACACTTGAAGATGCTGAAGCCTGGAGTAAAAGTCTGGAGGATCGAAAATATCTCCGTAGAATAAAAAATAATGATGGAAATTACATTCACAGACCAGAAAAGGTGATGTTGAGTATCGCATTTGACGAATATCTACACTCAGTATCGAGCAATAAAGCAGCAACAACAATTAAAATAGAAAAATGGGTGTTTAGAGCATTCCTCGCATCCCGAGATGATATGCCTTTGTCAGCCATTACCCTCAAACTAATGGAAGCTTATGTCGCCGATCGGATAAACTTCTATGGAATTAGCCCAGTCTCAATTGGTATTGAAATCAGAACCCTGAAGGCTTTTTTCAACCATCAGATTAAATATGGATTGATGGAGAGAAATCCTACTGCTGGATTAAAACTTCCTAAGGTTGCGAAGAAAAAAATCCGGTTTCTAAGCCAGGATGAGATTGAGGAATTTCTGGGTGCCATCGATAATCCTGATTACCATGATCTGTTTGTTACATACCTTAATACTGGTGCACGACATAATGAGTTGCTCAAAGAGTCATTCACCTGGAAAGATGTTGATTTAAAAGGAAGACGAATTCATCTGACCGGCAAGGGATCTTCTGGGTATGTACCCATGAACGATGTTGTTCATGAGATTTTGAGCCGGAGGAAGAAATCTGGCTTCAAGGTTCCATTTCCGATGGATTACAACTATCTATATAAGAAGTTCAAACAGTATATGGAAAAAGCAGGTATAGAGAACGTGACCTTGCACGACTTGAGGAAAACTTTTGGGTCGTTGTTAATTGCCCAGAAAGTTGACATCTATAGAGTAAGCAAATTATTGCGACATTCTTCTGTAACTGTGACCGAATCACACTATGTAGATATCTTGGATAGTGATCTGGAGGATACCGTTAAGAAACTCGATACCTTATTCGACTTTAAAGAAACGGCAAATAAATCTGACTAATGGTCATGAACCCTTAATGAAAAGCTCGGAGAATTCTCTGAGCTTTTTTTACATCCAATTGTTAAGGTTATCTACCCAATTTCAAGTATAGTAAATATAGCGAGTTAGCTGTGAAATGTATCCAATTGCGTATACCGTTTGTATACCATTACCGGTATATTTCTCCACATTTGGTACTTATTGGGTAGCTTACATTAATCAATTGCCTAGCAAAACTGGGTAGATTCCATGTGAACTAGATTGAGGGTGGCTGAAAAACGGCGCATCTGTAACCCCCTGAATACCAGTGATATACAGAATATTACTTGCAGATTGAGAGTTCGTAAATTATACTGCGCGCGCAAAAATTGGCCGCGTAGCTCAGTTGGTAGAGCAGTTGACTTTTAATCAATTGGTCGCA
>JABMPR010000268.1 GCA_013202895.1 bacterium
ACTGGGAAATGGCTTGAGAGAGCTGTTTTTCTATGATTTTAATAACGAAAACTCAAGTTATCGGAACCATGATTGAAAAATGGCTTAGAATACCGAAAAAGAAACCCTTGCAACCATATTCTCACACAGCCTCTAAAATCCGGGGTTATTGTGATACCATCCCCAATTATTCCTCTGCTCTTTTTTTCCCTGTGTTTTAATGCGGGGGTATGCTTATTCCTCGGCTCTCAATCACCCCGCGTTTTAACGCGTGGTGATTGAGATAGTTAAGAACACCAGAAAGAGATCAATTCAATCTTTAATATTTGTACAATACTGTTGAAGTATTAGAATACAGGCAACTCAAACTCTCATGAAAGGAGCAACTCGTGCCCATCTTTTTCGATCTCCCCAATGAATGGATCGCCTTTCTGGTTTTCTTTTCGATTATCATACTCTTTATTGGTATTGCCGAAGTGGCTCGAAAAGTATTCAAGCTTTCACCAGAACTTTCCCGAAAATTCGTTCATGTTGCCGTAGGAATTCTGGTATCACTGGCGCCCTTCTTTCTAAAAACAAGTCTACCTGTAATCCTTCTAGGGCTGCTATTTACAATCCTCAACTATGTCGCTTTAAAAAAGGACAGCCTGAAAGGCATGCATACAACTGAACGAATTTCATTCGGCACAGTTTACTTCCCCATCGCATTCAGTCTGCTGGTGATCATGTTCTGGGAGCGCAACATTGTCATTTTTGTTGTCTCTATGCTGATCCTGGCATTTTCTGATACGGCTGCAACCGTTATTGGAGAGGGAATCAACTCCAAACGGAAGTTCATTCTGTGGCACGATAAAAAAAGTTGGCCCGGTAGTATCGCTTTCTTTTTAACAACCATCATAGTCATACTGCTAGCATTTCCTTTGTATTCAAATTTTGCTGGATTCATCGTCTTACCTTTTAAGCATTTAATTGGACTTTCCATCTTCACGGCCCTGGTCGCCACTGTGGGTGAAGCCGTCTCAAAACGGGGAAGTGATAATTTGACATTAACACTGGCTGCTGCCCTGGGAATGGATCTGTATCTCAGCAGTATGAATAATGGTGCACTGCTGGCATTAGGGGGCTGGTTCTGTGCTTCAATCATTATGGGATATGGCGCATACAAATTGCATTCTCTAAGTATCAGTGGTGGGTTTGGAGCCTTTCTGCTGGGCGTTTTCATGTTCGGGATGGGCGGCTGGGCAACCATGCTGCCCCTGATTGGTTTTTTTGTCCTCTCCAGCCTGCTTTCAAAACTTGCGGATCGTAACACCAAAAAAGACATCATTTCCTCTAAAGGTTCTGAACGCGATATAGTGCAAGTGTATGCAAATGGTGGATTTCCCTTGATTTTTGCCATAGCCTGGTATTTGTCCGACTATTCAATGGATTGGCTGTATTTTGCCTTTTTAGCTGCTCTAGCGGCGGCGACTGCCGATACCTGGGAAACCGAGATTGGCAGTTTCAGTAAAGGTTTACCCCTGAACATTTTAACATTTAAGCGCGTAGCAAAAGGCTATTCTGGCGGAATATCCCTCATCGGAACAGTCGGTGGATTTTTAGGAGCAATCACCATCGCCATCATAGCCTACTTTGCCGGCTCGCTGGAGTGGAATCTAGCCCTGATTAGCATGATCGTTATATCGGGCTTTTTAGGTACGCTGGTGGATAGTATCCTGGGTGCCAGTATTCAGGCCAAATTTATTTGTGAGGTATGTGAAAAACCTACCGAAAGGCTAGCTCATTGCGGCGAAGAGACCAAACATATCTCGGGAATTCTGTGGTTTGACAATGATTGGGTAAATCTGGCTGGAACGTTTTCAGGGGGTTTGATTTTTGTTATGGTTTATTTCCTGTACTTCTAATGCATCACAGCACCCGAATTAATTCGGGTGCTGTGATAATATTTTTATTTCAATAGTAACATCCGTTTTACCTGGCTGCCCATCTCGGTTTCGAGGCGTACCAGATATACGCCTGCTGCAAAGTTGCCAGCGTTAAATTCAAGTTTATGGACACCAGAGCCGAGATCAGCATTAACTAATTCTGAAATTTCCCGACCCATTACATCATAGACCACCAATCGAGCGTGCATACTGAACGGCAGTTCAAAGCTAACGGTGGTTTCCGGGTTAAAGGGGTTAGGATAATTCTGATGCAGGGATACTAGCGCAGGCATCTGGTCTGTCATATCCTCATCGATGGAGACTCCTGGCATGCGTTTTATCACTCTAAAATTATCAAGATATATCCGGCCACTTGTCTCACCAATCTCAGTATCCCAGGTCATCTGGAAGCTGTCAATTCGATAATTTGTACCATCGAGTATTTCATTTCCAATCCAGGAGCCCATCATCTCAGGATCACTCAATTCCCATTCCAGCAATCTCCAACCTTCCCAGTCTATGATGTACCAGGCTGAGACCTCATGATTAGGCCAGCTACCGCCCATCTCTTCATCTATACAAAATCGGAACTTATTGTTGCTCGCGTCACCATATACATAGCATTGCATTGTGTAGCTGGTATCAAAATGGACGCTTGCTGGTGTGGATGTATTCGGAACATATTCTCGTAACAGATGAGCTCCGGCACCTGTATCCCATTCATAAGTTATATATGCAGATTTCTTGCCCGAAGCATATGGACTGGAGCCAGGTAGATATACATTGACAGAATATCCAAAATTAGTAGCTGATCCTATAGTTCCAGTAGTTGAGCCACTTCCCTCTGGATCCCACCATTCTCCAGTAAAGGTGAAATAATCAATTGGTGTAATGAGTGAGTAATGCTGATTAAATGTCGAAAGTGAAACAGAAATAGCCTCATTCAGCGGATTGCCCAAAGTATCAGTAATACTTTCGGAAAGAGTCACCGTATAATCAGACAGTGAAGCCAGTGGCTCAAATAGCTTGATATCCAGAACGCTTTTATCGTAAAATCCGGTTAATAGATATTCAAATATCTGTTCCTCTCCCTCGCGGGTAAAACTGATGGCCTCCTGGGTTACACTGGCGGGATCAAGTTCCTCATCAAAAACCAGTGAGATCACACCCTCCACATCAAAATTTTCATCTCCAAGAATCACATCTGGTTCACTATAGAGCACCATCGGTCCAGATTCATCGGCCTCCTTCGTATAAAAGGTGAAACTCAAATCTCCGCCTGCTTCACCATCTGCATCCCCATCAAA
>JABMPR010000269.1 GCA_013202895.1 bacterium
GTTTTTAAAGTGTAGGCTATGTTAACGTCTAAGTAGAGGTTTAGCAATAGCTTTCAATAAGGGACTCCGAAAATGATCAATACATTTTCAAGAGATGTAAAAGATGAATTAATACAAAAGATTCAGAAATATTTCGAACAAAAAATGGATCATGTGCTGGGGAACTTTGAGACTGAGTTTCTCCTAGACTTTTTGACCGAGCACCTTGGACCATATTATTACAACCAGGGAATCCATGATGTTCAAACTCATCTGACGGCCTATTTGGAAAATATCAATGAACGAATCGAGGAATTAGAAAAACCACTTCCGAAAGGTGATTTTTCCTGATTCTGTTTTTACCACACATGAGTGACCGAGATGCAGCATAGGATAACGCAGATTCCCGATTTAATGTCAACATCAATAAATACTTTCTGCCGCAGAGTCTAGATTTTTTTGTGGGCAGAATGACCCTTTAAGAGAGAGTAGCCTAGCGATAAACAAGGGTAAAAAAGACCTTGGGAAGGATATATTCCCGATCCTGGTCCTGGACTGAAATAATCCTGGCGTCCGCATCTAGAAATAATCGACTTCCTAAGCGGTGTCTAATGCCAAACAGTGGACCCGTGCCTGACCACAGTTCAGAATCTCGACTGGTTTCACTATAGTTTGTTCGTCTTTCGTGGCTCAGAAAACCAATCCAGCCTTTCCAACCCCTATAATCATAATAGAGTTTGATAATTAATTCGATTTGATCCCGATCACTGTTTACCTGCTGAATAAATGCCCCCCAATTCAATTGTCCTTGATCCTCCCAACGGGCAGCCACTTTGCCAGAAATCGACCAATGCCGATTAAAGTGGTAGGTTGTTTGATCCTGAATATCCAATGAGCGGTGTACAAAACTGCGAATAGGTTGATCAGATTCAAGAAAAAGATCATCATAATCATAGTCGAAATAATTACTGCGAATTCGAGCTCGACCGTGTCCCTCCCACGATCGCTTACGCCAACTAAATCCTGACCATAATACCAGGTTCCTATTCCAATGATTCTCAGAACTCCTAGAATTGAATAGATAGATGAGGTGGAACAGACTCAACTTGGTCCCCAGCTCCAGATGATAAAAGGGGCTGGGTTGCCAGGCGACTCTAAATTCTGTATTGAATCGCCATTCATCACGATCATCATCATTGGTTGTATCTGGTGTGTCATATTCCAGACGGGATAGTACTGTTTTCCACATCAGGGAGTCAATTACACCGTGGGTTTGCCAGTTCATTTCTTCTCTAAGCTGATATAACACCTGTGTGTAGTCCACATAGTATTTGTTTTGAGAATTTTCGACTTTGAAGCTTGTAAGAGCAGAATAGGCTGGACGCTTCACTTCTACACCTGTTTCATTCACCAGGGAAAAACGTTCTCGATCCACACTGGGAATCCTGATCGTTTCCGTTACACCTACCTTCTCCTGGGCAATCTCAGTCAGTTGATCTTCCCAGACTAATTGGTGATACAGTTCAAGGTTTTTTCCGATTTTATAAACAAATCGGTTCCGCCACTGCAGATTTTCATTATAGCGTGATTGAGTGCTTCCCAATGAATCGGTGAAAAATGCTTGCATCCGCACCTCCCGTTGGAGAGCCATGTGATAACTAGAAATACGACTAAAGCGGATGAAGTATTCCGATTGTGCTTCGATCTGGTGATTAACATGCTCTTTCAACTCATCCCTGGCAGCGCTGATGTTGAAAGCCAGGCGTTGGGGATCAAATAACCATGTTTTATGTAACTCCAACTCTGTCGTCCAGCCCTCATCCATAATACCGTATCGTTCAACAGACCGACCGCCTAGAAAAAGGGACAAGAAATTGCTTCTCTTAATGCCTACCAGGAGTGCCCGGTTATTAATGGCTGATGCCAATCCGGTGCGATGATCCTGGTAGCTGCTATTCTCAAACCGGATACTCTTGTTTCGATCCACGCCCCAGTTCCAATCGCTCTGCAAACGATGCTCGATAGAATATTGTTCAGCTTGGGAGACACTATGCTCAAAGGCAAACACCTTATACCGCAAAGCATCATTAATGAGTAGGCTACTACGATCAAAATCGAATTCATAATTCAATTGTAAATCATTGTTTGTAGAAAGGTTATCCTGATGATAAATGTATGCGAGTGAATCCTGATCCATACCCAAAGCCGTTCCTGAAATGAAAATCAGCGACAGTAAAACCTGGGTGGAATGGGACAACTTCGAGACGATAATCTGTAATATGGCAGTGGAGTCTAAACTGTGATATTCAGGGGAATTAGTCATCTCCCCTGGCAGTGCCCTGCTTATCCATCTTAACCACATCTTATGAATCTCGTGAATTTTAAATGGTCTCCGAGTACGAAGTTACTTCCAATTAGGGACTTGTTTCAGCCTTTTTGGATTCGATGACTACATGGAAGACCTTCTCTCCCGGTTTGGCCATTCGAAATCGTTCTCTGGCTATGCGTTCCAGATAATCAGGATCATTAAGTAAACGATCACGCTCACTTTCTAATTCTGCTTTTTCTGTCTCCAGGCGGTTAATATGAGTTTCCATATCTCGGATTTCCTGTTTTAACTCCAGTAAGCTGAGTATTCCCTCATTCCTCAATACAAAGAATTGGACGAGAATTATTAAAATGATAGCCCCGGAAATCCAGGCCACTTTATTTTCGAACAAACCTCCTGATCGTCTGTTCTTTTTGGTTCCCGAAATACCTGACCGTTTTTTCACCATGTTTGTCCACCAACCCTCGGTTTTTGGGATAATGCTTGTTGAGGCATCGCTGGAAGAGGGGAGATACTGACCAAAATAATCTCAGTTTCCTTATTGATAAATAAACCAGAGATCGCCGCTGTCACCAATGCTGTCCTTTGTGAAATCCGGGGGCTGCTTTGAGACGACGGGCAATTCATTGATATCACGGATTTAGTGCTTTAAACCCCTTGAAAGTCGCCAGGTCGCCTAATTCTTCTTCAATTCTGAGCAGCTGATTGTATTTAGATATACGATCGCTACGAGAGGCGGAGCCGGTTTTAATTTGTCCTGCAGATGTAGCTACAGCCAGATCTGCAATTGTTGTATCCTCTGTTTCACCGGAACGATGGGAGATAACACAAGTCAGCTTGTTTTCTTGTGCCAGTTTGATCGTATCCAGTGTTTCAGTCAAGGTGCCAATCTGATTCAGTTTGATCAGGATACTGTTAATGGCAGACATATCGATGGCTTTTTGGAGCCTTATTGGATTGGTTACAGTCAGGTCATCACCCACGAGTTGCACTTTATCCCCTAATTTTGCATACAATTTCTGCCAGCCTTCCCAATCATTTTCATCCATACCATCTTCTAGGGATACGATTGGATATTTAGAAACCCAGTCAGCATAAAAATCTACAATCTCATCAGCATCCAGGGTGCGTCCTTCACCGGCAAGATTATAGAGCCCAGTTTTGGGATCATAGATCTCACTGGATGCGACATCGAGGGCGATGAATAAATCTTTTCCAGCTTTGTATCCGGTCTTTTCAATAGCTTCGAGGATGACTTCAACGGCCTCTTCGTTGGATCTCAGATTTGGAGCAAACCCACCTTCATCACCGACTGATGTATTCATGCCCTTTGATTTGAGGACAGATTTCAATTGATGAAAGGTCTCAGCACCCATCTGAAGCGCGTGTGCAAAATTGCTAGCCCCTAATGGGAAGACCATAAATTCCTGAAAATCGACATTATTGTCGGCGTGCTCACACCCATTGAGGATTTTCATCATGGGCGTGGGCAGTAAAGTTGCATCTTCACCCCCCAGATACTCATAAAGGGTTAAATCAAAATCCATGGCCGCCGCCTTGGCAGTAGCTAGCGAAATACCCAGGATTGCATTGGCCCCCAGTTTTGATTTATTCTCTGTCCCATCTAAAGCGATCATTTTTTCATCAAGGCTGCGTTGTTCGACAGCTTCCATCCCCAGTACTGCATCAGCCAGGACATCATTCACATTTTCCAGGGCCTTGGTAACACCTTTTCCAAGGTACTTAGATTTATCGCCATCCCTCAATTCCACGGCCTCATGTTCTCCTGTGGATGCACCAGATGGCACAGCCGCGCGACCAAAAGCACCGCTTTCTAAATAAACATCAACTTCAACGGTTGGGTTTCCGCGGGAATCCATAATCTGGCGCCCCAAAACATCTACGATCTTTGACATAAAAACTCCGTTACAATTTTTCTTTTATTAGGAATAATTCTAGTGATCAGGTCAGCATCCATTGCGGACAATCTACACTAAAAGTGGAGGGTCTGAAAGTCGAAGGTCTATCGCTGAGCGCTTTATAACGCGATAATCGGAGCTAAAAAGATCTGGGATTTTAAGGGAGAAATGGGAACTGTCGCCTTTGGTTTGCCGTGTATTTCGACCATAATGTCATTATCCAATGTGATTATTATCCGTTTTAGAATCCATGAACCTTTATCTCTACATCCTTTTGTCACCTTGGGACCAGATGACCAAATAGGTATTTCCGTCTAATTTTGATAGCTTAAATGCCACTTAATTCCTATAATTAGGCATGCTGAATACAAGAGTTGAAAGGCTGGTCCTGGGAATGTTGGCGATCATCTTTGCCGGTATGCTGGGCTATGTTTTAATTGAGAAAGTCAACTGGTTTGATGCCCTTTATATGACAGCCATTACTCTGGCAACGGTTGGCTTTCAAGAAGTCTGGGAATTATCAGGCTGGGGTCGATTATGGACGATTGTAATTATGTTCTCCGGAATCGGGATTTTCTTCCTGATTGTCGGTCATATTGCCCAGCAAGCAGTTGATTTTAAACGCTACAGGAGATTTCGCATGGCGAAACGAGTCAAAAGACTAAATGAGCACTTTATTCTATGTGGATTTGGCCGCATGGGTCAGGCTATTGCACGGGAATTAAAAGAGGCTGGCAAAAGTTTTGTGATTATAGAGAAAGAGCCCGAAAAGATCGATATGTTAGTAGAGGAAGAGTTCGCTTATGTTGAGGGTGATGCTACACAGGACGAGGTGCTTTTAGAAGCGGGAATTGAGCGAGCTACAACCCTTATTGGCGTGCTTCGGGCAGATCAGGATAATCTTTTTCTCACCATCTCAGCTCGTAGTCTGAAAAGTGACCTTTATATTCTTACGAGAGCATCTATCCCTGAATCAATTCCCAAAATGAAGAGAGCCGGGGCAGATAATGTAATCAATCCATATGACGCAGCTGGAGTCAAGTTAGCGCGACAAGCCATGGTTCCTGGTGTGGTCGATTTTGTAGAATTAATTCTAAACAGGAGAAATCTTGATTTGACTCTGGAAACGATCATTATCTCAAACGGGTCTGAAACCGTCGGTAAATCAATTATTGATTTAGAAATTCGTAAGAATTTTAATATTATTATAACAGCTGTTGAACAGGGAAACGGAGAGGCGAACTTTAACCCTGATCCTCACTACAAATTTATGGCTAACGACAAGCTGATTGCCCTTGGAATCACCGAAAATCTGGAGCGTTTTGTTCAGCATTGCGAAGTCGATTAGAGATGGTCCTAGTTCAGAGTTTATTAATACCATTTATATTATTGATCCTTTATTCCTGTTCACAGGAGGAATCATCAATTGGCTCACCTCAAGTCATAGTTGCCACCATTGATAAAACCGATGTCAGCGAGACCAGCTTCCAACGTACCTACCTTCCCGTACTGCTTTACGGGGATAAATTCGACAGTGAGGAAACCCGTGATGAAGTCCTAAATTTCCTCATTGGTCAAAAACTATTGGCTGATGTAGCTCGCGAGATTGAGCTTGACACCGCTGAAAATATCCAACGCAACAGGACACGTGTTGAGAACAAGGCGATGTCAAGAAAACTATATCAGCAATGGGTTCGCAAAGAGGTATCTCCACCAACTGAAGTAGAGCTGAGGGAGGGTTTTAAGCGTGGAAAAAAGGGCTTGTTTGTGCGGCATCTCTTTTCAGAATCCGAATCAGAAATCCGAGAATATTATAGTCGTTTGGTTAGTAATGAAGAGAATTTCTACACACTCGCTCAAGATGTGTTTAGCGATACCATGCTCTCAAGAAACGGAGGCGCGCTCGGCTGGGTCACCTTTGGAGATTTAGATGAGACTTTGGAAGATACAGTTTACACGCTAAGGCCGGGTCGTATCTCTCAACCAGTAAAAAGTCAATATGGCTGGCACATTCTGGCTATCGATGATTCACAGGAAGAAGTTTTTGTTACGGAAAGCGATTTTGAGGAACACCGTGATATTATTCGTAATAAAATCATTGAGCGCCGTGAAAACGTATTGGGGAAAACAGTTTTGAATGATTTTATGGATCAATTCGATATCCAATTCAATCGGGAGATTACCAGTAAGGTTTGGCCCATGGTAATCAAGCACTTAAACCTAAAGGAAGCTGAGGCACCACAAATAAAAGAATTTTCAGCTCTGGTATCGACTCTCGATAATTTGAAAGATGAAACTCTGCTTACGGTTGATGGAGATATATGGACCGTGGCAGAAATTTTGAAACGTTTGCCTGAAATTGACAGAACCGAACTATACGGAAATCTATATTTAGCTACTTCCAATATTGTGCGGGATGAAATGCTCAACCGTGAAGCTCGTCGACTTGAATTGCATAAGCATCCAGATGTAATTGAGGAAGTCAAAGACTCACATGATCAGATGCTGGCTGATGTTTATGTAAGTTTGTTCGCCGACACACTTAAATTCGATAATACTGCCCAGGAGAATTATTATCGTCAGCATCAACTCCAGCAATATCATGCTCCCGATAGTTTAAGATTGGAATTGTTTTTCTTTAAGGACAGTCTCAGCGCAGTTAAAGCTATGTACCAATTGCGTAATGGGATGATTAGCACCAATCCAGGGGATAAAAAGATTTGGCTTGATAGGGACGATGATAAAAAGCCTATTTATAAGCTTTCACGGAGTATCGCTCTTGAAACCATGGCTGGTCCGCTCCGCTTCGAGGGCAAATGGACTCTGGTAAAATTAATAGAACGACGCCGTTCCCCCTACGAATTCGAGGACATCAAGGAACGCGTATTAGCCGATATGGAGAAAGAGCGCTTTAATACAACCCGCAATATCCTGTTAAGCGAAATTCGCCCCCAACATGAAATCTCAATAGATTACGAGATGTTGTATCGCTGATTTTTTTTGCCCTGGGCTGAAAAGAATATATTTCCAGGGGATTAAGTAATCCCAGGTGCACATTAAATCCAATATCCTGCATATCATCCTTAGACTTGCTTCAGTTGATTTATTTCCTTAATTCTGCATCGTATGGAGAAGAGGAATAAATAATGGCTTTAACTTGTGGCATCATCGGGCTTCCAAATGTCGGCAAATCAACTGTGTTCAATGCGCTTACAGCATCAGATATACCGGCAGAGAACTATCCATTCTGTACCATTGATCCAAACGTGGGTATCGTCGCTGTCCCTGATCCAAGACTAAAAATACTTACAGAAATTTACCAACCCCAAAAAACTATAGCTGCTGTGATGGAGTTTGTGGACATTGCTGGACTGGTAAGGGGTGCCAGTAAAGGTGAAGGATTGGGAAACCAATTTCTGGGTCACATTCGAGAAGTAACCGCTATCGTCCATGTCGTTCGCTGTTTTGAGGACGAAAATGTAATCCATGTTGATGGTAATATTGATCCCATTAGAGATGTGGAAACGGTTGAAAGCGAGTTGATCATAAAAGATCTGGATTCAGTAGAAAAACAACTGCACCGTGTATCAAAACTCGCCAAATCTGGTGATAAAAACGCCCGGGCTGACGAAGCTCTATTATCCCGTATTCGTACTCATCTTGACGACATCAAACCTGTTAGAAGTCTTGAATTTGACGAGAATGAGCTAATTCGAGTCAAAGGATATTTCCTTCTGACAATGAAACCTGTTTTGTACGTAGCCAATGTTGATGAAGATGAAATTCTAGCTAAGAATCGTAGTGAACTCACTCAACGCCTCTTTGATTACGCTGAAGCAACGGGAGCCGGAGTCCTGCGTTTGTGTGGTAAACTTGAGCAGGAAATTGCCCTGCTTGATGAAGTAGAAAAGTTGGAGTTTTGTGAGGAATATGGGTTACCCGAACCGGGACTGGATAAACTTATCCACCGCGCATACGACCTTTTGAAGCTCCAATCCTTTTTCACCGCTGGTCCCAAAGAGGTAAGAGCCTGGACCATTCATAAGGGCTCAACCGCTCCGAAAGCCGCTGCAGAAATTCATACCGATTTTGAAAAGGGATTTATCAAGGCTGCCATCTTCAAATTTGATGATATCGTAACCCACGGTTCGGAGAAGGTCCTGAAAGAAAAGGGACTCATCACACTCCAGGGTAAAGATTACATTGTACAGGAAGGTGATTGCGTCTATTTCCATTTTAATGTATAAACACCAATAATGAAGCTGGATCAAATCAATATTTACCCGATCAAATCCTGTTCCGGGATTGATTTGCTTGAGGGTGAAGTGCAGGATCGTGGATTTCCACTCGACCGTCGCTGGATGTTAATAGATTCTAAAGGCATTTTTATTTCGCAAAGAAACTCACCTCGACTTAGCCTGATTAAAATAGAGCTGAAAGGCGATCAATTACTCGTCAGCTATCCCGGCATGGATCATTTGAGAATAAGAATAGGCGTGTCTGAATCTGTCCTTGTCAAAACCCAGATATGGGATGATACAGTTGAGGCTTATTGGATTGGTTCAGAAGCGGATGATTGGTTCAGTCAGGCTTTAAATCGCACACTAAAATTAGTCTTCATGGATGACAAGATCAGTAGGCCTTTAGCTTATGAGCACTTGCCTCAGCATAAAGCCTTTGAGGTCAGTTTTGCTGACGCATATCCCTATCTTCTTACAAACCAGGCTTCATTAGAGGATTTGAACCAGCGCTTAGAATATCCGATCGGGATGGATCGCTTTCGCTCTAATCTCAGTGTAAGTGGTTTTGATGCCTTTGCTGAGGATCATTGGAAAAAAATAAAAATCGGTGATGTGGAATTTCAGGTGGTAAAACCCTGTGCGCGGTGTCAGGTGACGACCATTGACCAGATGACGGGCAAGGCATCAAAGGAACCTCTGAAGACTCTGGCCACCTACAGAAAGCACAAAGGTAAAGTATTATTCGGGATGAATCTGATTGCTCTGACCAGGGGAATTATAAGAACCAACGATCTGGTCTACATCCTGAATTAATTAAGTGTTCTTTCTGATTGGTTTCTCAGGATTTTCTGAGCAGAATATAGATCGCAGTCATTCATATAGAATAATTCGCGGATAAATGAAGTCATTGCTGGCGGTTACTCTTGATGTATGGTCAATAAATGGTTTAATTCTCTTTTAAGGAGAATGTGGTATGCCTGCTAATATGTATCGTCAACAAATTGCCTGGTGGATATTTCTCACATTATTTATAGGAGTAGGGCTCAGGGCTCAATACGAACCGGTTTCCCCCTATTTACAAAATCCGACTCTGACCATTGGCTATGTGGATAGCTGTGCTCAATTCTGGA
>JABMPR010000023.1 GCA_013202895.1 bacterium
CTCCCAACTGAGCTAAGGCCCCATACTGATGAGAATAGTTAACTTCCCACAAAAACAATTTTCAAAATCGGGGGATGGTCCAATGACCTTCCCGATGCTGCGTGTCGGGACGCTCTCCCAACTGCTTGTCCCGCCGTAGCCTTGCGAAGGCGGAAGCTAAGGCCCCATATTTTTAATCGGTTTTCCATGCGGAAAATCGAAATAATATCCCCAAAGGGACCATCAATATAAACCTCGCTAAAAGGCTGTCAAATCATTTTGATGCAGAATGTTTAGCCTCAAAAATCAATAAATATTACAGTATTTGAAAGAAGCTGAAAATCGACCTTTGACCAGCTCAAATAATTTCTATTTTAGCAACGTGTTAACGGCGCAAAACCATTACCACCCCTTCAAAAACCCCCGAAAGATTTCGTATCTCCATTAATTGCCAGGATCGGTCGCTTTGATTTTTCTGGGTAAGGAAATTCCGTCCCCACTTACCCTCGCTTCCGGCATACTCGGCATCTCTTTCTCTTCGCTTCAACGGGTCATCCGCGATGGCGCAGGTATGGTGACAACTAAATCCCTGAGTCTTGAACCACGAGTAGGTCACGAAGGGCCTGTTATTGCCGAGTTTGAAGGCGGACTTATAAATTCTGTAGGCTTGACAAACCCCGGTATCCAGGAAGGACTCAAAGAAGTTGAAAAATTCTATTCAATCCCAGATGCCGTTGCCATTGTCAGCGTCTTTGGCGCCAGTAGTGACGAATTTGTCCAATTGGCTCTGGCCGTAAATCAATCAAAGGCCGATTTTCTAGAGTTGAATCTGTCCTGTCCCAATGTAGAAGATGAATTTAAACGACCCTTCGCCCTGGTTCCGGAGAAGATCATAGAAGTTGTCACTGCCGTAAAATCTGTGAGCAAGATCCCGGTCCTGGCAAAACTCTCCCCAAATGCAAATGATATCGCTTTAATGGCAGAACATGCCGAGGCATCCGGCGCCGATGGCATAACCATGATCAATACCCTGGGGCACGGGATGGTCATCGATGCCATTGCTCGACGACCTGTATTACGAAATAATATTGGAGGTATTTCCGGACCATGCATCAAACCGCTGGCTCTGAAATTAATCCACGATGTCTATCAGCGCGTGAAGATCCCCATTCTGGGAACAGGGGGTGTCAGCAATGGACTTGACGCCATAGAAATGATGATGGCTGGTGCCACCGCCGTTGCCATTGGAACAGCCGTTTATGATCGCGGATTAGATGTATTTGAATCTACCAGATTGGAGATGGAGGCTTTCATGGAAACCCATGGCTATGCTGAATATTCTGATCTAATTGGTATACTGGAGCTGAATTAACAGTGAAGCATGATCGTCAAACCCTGCCCATCGCTGCCATTCGCGAAGAAAACCCCAGCTTGCGTACTTATATCTTTAACGCCTACCTGGATGCGCTCCCAGGACAATTTGTCATGTTGACTATTTTTGGACAGGGAGAAAAACCCTTCTCCATTTTGGATGCCAACAATAGTTCTTTTTCCTTTACCATCAAAGATATTGGTCCTTTTACCAAGCGCTTAGCGCAAATGCAGCTAGGGGACCTGATTTCAATTCGGGGACCCTATGGCAAGCCCTTTAGCAGGGAGACCGGTCGAATCCTGCTGGTGGGTGGGGGATATGCAACACCTCCATTGCGCTACCAGGCCCGTGTACTACGTGAAATGGGCGTTGACTACCTTGTAAACATCAATGGAGCCCGCTCCGAAACCGACCTGCTATATATTGAGGACTTTAAAGATTATTGTGATCGATCCCTGGTTGCAACCGACGACGGCTCCCTGGGACATAAAGGCACCAGCGTGGATGTCATGAGCGCTGTACTTAGCGAAGAGTCTTTTGATCGGATCTATATTTCTGGTCCAGAAAGAATGGCGAAAGCGGCTGTAGATGTAGCCAAAAACTCAGGCATTCCCTTTGAAGTGAATCTGGAACGCTATATGAAATGCGGTGTGGGTATTTGTGGCTCCTGTGTTATGGATCCCAGTGGTCTCATTCTGTGTATGGAAGGTCCCGTTGTTGATGATACTACATTGGAAAAACTTACTGAATTTGGTGTTTCGCATCGGGATAAAACAGGGCGGATTACAGCGCTCTAAAACATTTAAAGGAATGGAGTAGTAAATTAATGGAAGCCGGCAAACGACAACTGATCCTTGATTTGCACAGAATCGGTGCCTTAAAATTCGGTGAATTCAAACTCAAATCAGGGGCAAGTTCTCCATTCTATATCGATTTGAGAAGCATCATATCCTATCCAGATATTATTAAAAATATTATACAACTCCTAAAAAGTGAATTGAAGGATAAACACTTTGATCTGCTAACAGGAATACCATACACCGCCCTGCCGCTGGCAGCTCAGGTCTCAGTCGAATTGGAGACACCTTTGGTTTATCAGCGCAAAGAAGTCAAAGCCTATGGCACTGGAAAATTGATCGAAGGCCATTATGAGGAGGGTCAGACCTGTCTGATTATCGATGATTTGATCACCACTGGCGAAAGTAAATTTGAAGCAGCTGAAGGGATGGAGCATGCTGGTCTAAAGGTTCAAGACTTTGTATGTCTGGTTGACCGCAGTTTTAATGGCGCTGAAATACTTGCATCCCGAGGTTATAAACTGACGTCAATTATCACTATTGAGGATATGCTGTCTGTGCTTGGATCCGAAAATATGCTGGATGCCTCTCTGGCTCAAAAGGTGCGCGATTTTGTCGCCACCCCCCTAGAAAAACCCCGATTAACATTTAATGAGCGCCTCTCCGCGACAAGCAGTCCAATGACGCGACGCCTGATGGAAGCCATATTACGAAAAAAGTCCAACCTGGTCCTGTCCCTGGATGTTGAAGACAGCCAAAAATTCTTTGATATTCTGGATAAAACCGGCTCCGAGATATTTATGCTGAAAACCCATGTCGATATCATTCAGGACTACACCCCTGAATTTGTGACTGAGTTGCAAGCGCTGGCCAAGAAACATGATTTCCTCATCTTTGAGGATCGTAAGTTTGCTGATATCGGCAGTACGGTCCGGAAACAGTTTCGCTCAGGCGTGTATCGGATAGCAGATTGGGCAGAATATGTCACCGTCCATATGATTGCCGGAGAGGCAATTCTGGATGGCTTATTTGGAGAATTAGAAACACCCCGATCGGGATTTCTGCTGGCTCGCATGAGTGCTAAGGGGAATCTTATCTCTGAAACCTATACCCGTCAGGTACTTGAGGTGGGCAAACGCCGCAAGGACTGTGTGAGTGGCTATATCGGTCACGGAGTTGATGTTGAAGATATTAAACGCTTTCGAAATAAAATTCCTCAGGATCAACTCCTGCTCATGCCGGGTGTAAACCTGGATAGCACTGGAGATGGCTTGGGACAGCAATATTTAAGCGTTGAGAATGCCATTAGAGGCGGCGCCGATGCCATTATTGTTGGTCGCGGTATTATTGCCAGTGACGATCCGCGTGCTCAGGCCAGGCGTTACCGGGAAGCAGCCTGGAATACTTTTGAAACAATGAATAAATAAGGGACGAATGAATGAAACATCTGATCTCAATGCGTGATTTAAACGCGGATAAGATCCTCCAATTTCTAGCTTTGGCTGAGAGTCTGGAGAAAAACCCCAAACAAATCGATTTATCCAGACGGGTGATGGCGGCTGTGTTCTATGAAGCCTCAACCCGAACCAGGATGTCATTTGAATCAGCCATGAAACGTCTGGGAGGAGAAGTGATTGCCATGGTGGGAACCAGCGGAACCTCGGTGGAAAAAGGTGAAACACTGGCGGATACAGCGCGGGTAATGGCGCGTTACTCTGATATCATTGTTATTCGACACCCCATGGAAGGCGCTGCCCGTTATGTCTCTGAGCAGGTTGATATTCCTGTAGTGAATGCCGGGGATGGTGCGAATCAACATCCAACTCAATCACTTCTGGATCTCTACTCCATTCTGAAAGCCCAGGGAAGCCTTGAAGGTCTAAAATTAGCTCTGGTCGGCGATTTGAAGTATGGTCGGACAGTTCATTCACTGGCCTACGCCCTGGCTCCCTTCAACCCGGAATTTTATTTTGTTTCTCCAAAATCATTAAGTATGCCGCCCCATATCCTCAATGATCTCACAAAAATGAAGGTGAAATTTAATGAGAAGACCACTCTTGGAAATATTGTAGGAGACGTTGACATTTTATATGTAACTCGCATCCAGCGGGAACGATTCCCGGATCGAGAAGAATACGAAAAGGTTAAGAATGCCTATATTATTACTGCTGAACTGCTCCATAAAGCTAAACCGAATATGAAGGTCATGCATCCACTACCCCGAGTTAATGAGATTTCAACCGATGTAGATTCGACAAAGTACGCCTACTATTTCGATCAGGCAGAAAACGGTGTTTATATGCGCCAGGCTATTCTGGCGACATTATTAGGGGAGGCCAGCTAATGAAAATGATGAAGGTTGATGCCATTAGAAACGGCACAGTGATTGATCATATCCCAGCCGGTCGCGTTCAGCGGGTTATTGGAATATTGAAACCAAGAGCCACAGATATTGTCATGATGGGGATGAACTTCCCCAGTAAAGCGATGAAGAAAAAAGATATGATTAAAATTGAAGGACGGGAGCTGACCCAGATTGAGGTCAATAGCATTGCCTTAATTGCACCAGAGGCCAAAGTCAGTATTATCAGGGACACCAAGGTTTTTCAAAAATCTGTTGTTGAGATTCCCGAAATTATTGAAGACCTGGTTTCTTGTCCCAATCCAAGGTGCATCAGCAACGCTGAACCCATGAAAACACGATTTAAATTGGTAGATAAATCTGGTCCCAACTTAGCGTGCCAATACTGTGAGCGAGTTTATTCCGCCCATGAAATGACTCATATTTAAGGAAAACTGGAGATACTATGGCTGAACCAAAAATTTCAATAATTCTCGGGAGCGACAGCGATCTTCCGGTACTCGATAAGGGATTCAAAATTTTAGAAAAGTTGGGTCTCGCTTTTGAGTTGCGAATTCTTTCGGCACACCGGACCCCTGAGGCAGTCACTGAATATGTAGCCAGTCTCGATCAAAAGGGTATTGATGTCATTATCGCAGGAGCCGGAAAAGCAGCCCATTTACCAGGAGTGATTGCAGCTCAAACCATAAAACCGGTTATTGGTTTGCCCATCAGAGCAAGTCTTGATGGCGTAGATGCCCTCTATTCCATTGTGCAAATGCCTGGTGGGATCCCTGTAGCAACCGTGGGTATTAATGCAAGTGACAATGCAGTCTTACTGGCCGCCGAGATGCTGGCCCTGAAGCATCCAGAATTAGATGTTAAACTTAAAGAGCATCGGGTTGAGATGAGAGAAGCGGTTTTGGAGAAAGACCGTCAGGTTCTGGAAAAGTATATTAGGTAATTGTTTTAAGATACGAATTGTGGAATTCTGATAAAGGATATGAGATATGTCTGATAGTAATCATTCAGCAAAGTTTGATCGTGCCAATCCATATTATAATGGTTCTGTCCAGAAACTGTATTCAGTTATTGATGATCCAGGTTCATTAGTTAGTGAAACAAGTATGGGTGGTTCAGTATTTGATGTCGGGACGATCTTTACCATAAAAGGCAGCGATACGGTGCGAGCTGGCTTTCGCCATTTGGTATACCGTTCGCTGATGGATGTGGATGAGTGGAACGATATAGAGTCTTATATCAAAGCACATTGGGGAGAAGATTATTTCCTGAACAATACAATCATTAAGGAAACACTCGAGATAATTAAGTCTACAGGTCTTAAAACGCACCATCAGGGGATGATTGGTCGTGATGTCGGAAAACTGTATGCAAGCTCGTTTCCTCAGGAGCTCAGTAACTTGACATTGATCAAGAAGTACAATATTTACAAACCAGAAC
>JABMPR010000270.1 GCA_013202895.1 bacterium
GTCATGCTCATGATCATGCCGATGACTTAGTTCTGGACCCTGAGGGGAACGTCTATGTGACAGGGGAAAGTTACGATCCCGCCACTGGTTGGGATTTTACCACCATCAAATACAATAATGACGGTGTTCAGCAATGGCTAACGCGTTACAATGGACCGACTAACGGTGATGATGATGCCCGGGACATGGCAATTGATGAATTGGGGAACATCTATGTTACAGGGGGTGGTGACGGTATCCCGGGTGACAATTGGACCTATGATGACGTTACCTTGAATTACACAACAGTGAAATACAATCCAGATGGTATAGAGCAGTGGGTGGTTCGCCATAACGATGCAGGCAATAATGCCTGTGCCCAGGCGATTACAGTTGACAATACAGGTAACATCTATATCACTGGGGGCAGTTATGGTATCAGTACTGATGCAGATATTGCCACGATGTCTTACAACCCAAATGGCGAATTGCGCTGGGTAAATCGGTATAGCGGTCCAATAAATGAATGGGATATAGGGAATGCAATTGCTGTCAGTCCGGGGGGCAGCGTGTATGTCACTGGGACTAGTGCTGGAACAGGTACTTCTCTAGATTTTTTTACAATCGAATACAACTCATCTGGAGTAGAACAATGGATGGATCGCTACAGCAGTCTGCCAGAATTTTCTAATGATGAAGCTCGCGCAATTGCCGTAGATGCAGATGGCATCTATGTGACTGGCTATACTAACATCACTGGACCACCATTTAGTTACGGGATTACTAGTATTGCTACTATCAAGTACAGTCCGGGAGGAGGTAGAGAATGGGTTGCGTATCATCAGGGTCTGGTCGACGATAAAAACAGGGCTTCTGCTATTGCGATTGATAATTCGGGTAATGTTTACATTGCCGGTATGGCGCATAGTGACGAGTATTCCAGTGCGGATTATTGCACCATAAAATATGACTCAAGTGGTAGCACCCAATGGGTCGCCATGTACAGCGGCGAAGAAGAGTGGGATGACTGGGCTTATGCACTTGCTGTGGATGATGATGGTAATGTGTATGTAACCGGGATCAGCCATTATAATCCCTGGATTCCGGGCTTCTGGCCAGTTGTCACATCAGTCAATACCATTAAATATAATGCCAGTGGTGAGGAACAATGGGTAGCTCGCCATACTGCTGAGAATGCCACTTCCATTCAGGTGGATCAGGTAAGTTTTCCGCGAAGTACCAGCTTGGAACAGAACTTCCCTAACCCATTCAATCCCACTACTACCATCAATTATTCTATCCCTGCTCAATCAGATGTTGTTGTAGCGGTGTACGACCTTTCAGGACGTAGAGTCGCAACACTGCTTAACCAGAAACAGCGTGCAGGACACTATGACATCCAGTGGGATGGCCGTGACGATGCAGGAAATCAGGTAAGGACCGGCATGTATTTTTATCGATTGGATGCTGAAACGTTCAGCCAAACTATTAAAATGATTTACTTACGATAAAGATTTACCCTTCGTAGCTCAGTAGAGCGTAGATGGGTTTACCCATCGTAGCTCGGAACGAGCAAAGATGGGTGGTTTATTTGAAATAAGAAAACCTTAAAGCACAGGGGGTATACCATGTTTAACATTTTAATTGCTCAAACAAGAAATCTCAGACTACTGCTTATCGCTACTATTATTCTGTTCTATTTTGGGAATCCAGCCTTATCTGCTTCCGAATCAGATCAATTAACCTACAGCAAGGTCCAGATCACTATTAACACATCTGAGGATTTAGCCATTCTCAAAAACCTGGGTTTTGATCGGGATCAATTGAGATTATCAGATGGCAACTGGGAGGCAATCCTGAATAATGTTGAGATAGATATTCTAAAAGATTCAGGCCTCCCCTTCCACTTTGTAATTGATGATGTCATTGAGCATTATCTGGAGTTTATCAGGATACCTGATGCTGAAATGCCCCGATTACAACGGGAAATGAGAGAAGAATACGAGGTCGAAGGTTTCGAGTTTGGCAGCATGGGGGGCTATTATACTTTCGCTGAAGTTGCAGCCGAGTTGGATAGCATGCGATTACTCTATCCAGAATTGATTTCTGAGAAATTTTCAATCGGATTATCTGTAGAGGGGCGTGATCTTTGGGCTTCTAGAATATCCAATAATCCTGATGTAGATGAGGATCAACCCGAGATTCTCTACACTGGTCTTCACCATGCCCGGGAGCCTATGAGTATGGCAGCTATCATGTATTTCATGTATTACATGCTTGAAAATTATGGCTCAGATCCATTGGTCACTTTCCTGATTGACAATCGAGAACTCTACTTTCTACCAGTTGTGAATCCAGATGGTTATGTCTATAACGAGGAGACCAATCCCGGGGGCGGTGGCATGTGGAGAAAGAATCGTCGGGACAATGGTGACGGATCGTGGGGAGTCAATAATAACAGGAATTATGGGTACATGTGGGGATATGATAATTTGGGATCAAGTCCATCCCCCTCAAACAATGAATTTCGGGGAACAGATCCCTTCTCTGAACCGGAGACGCAGGCTGTGAGAGATTTCTGCATAAACCATCATTTCCAGCTAGCACTTAACTACCATACTTACTGGCATAAATTATTTCTTCCCTGGGCATATATCTATAACTCTCATACTCCTGATTCTGCAATATACATGGATCTTGCCCTAGAAATGACACGCTTCAATAATTACGACATCGAAGTTTCAACTGAAGCCACAGGAGTTGTTAATGGTTATTCGGATGACTGGATGTATGGTGAACAGACTGAAAAAAACAAAATATTCGCCATGACTCCTGAAATTGGGGAATGGAGCGATGGAGGGTTCTGGGCCATGCAATCCCGGATTTATCACTTGGCTCAGGAAAATGTTTACGCCAATCTGATCCTGGCTTTAGGGCCAGGAGTTATCGACTCAGACACAACTCTTCATCTTGAAGCAGGCTCCATCACAAGTGGGTATTTGAGTCCCGGTACGGACACACTGACAGTCACGGCAGAAATTGTAAATCCCATGGCTGAACCCATCAGCGTCGTATCGATAATCCAGGCAAACGACTATAGCTTTCAAGACACTGTGCCTATGTTCGATGATGGGGATCACGAGGATGGAGAGGCAAATGATGGGATTTTTGGAGCTCTGCCTTTAGCGCCTCCTGATGAAAACTTTTACACTGCTCATATCCATGCATATTCAGATTCAGGCTACAGTGGATTCCTTAACAATGTTGGATCGTTTACCACCGCTGGCCCCATCACATTTCAAAATATTTCTTTTAGGAATGATTCAATTTTCTATCCTGGTGATAATCCACAATTCTACCTGGAAATAATGAATGAAGGAACCAGTGCAATTGCAACTGATGTCAGTGCAAGAATATCGCTGGTCGAAGAATTCTATGCTCAAGTGTTGGGAGGTGATTCCAGACCATTCGGTGACATTGAAGTCGGAGTAACAGCGACCAATTCACTGTATTATTGGATCAGGATTAATGCTGATTCGCCAGGTGATACAAACTTCACCGTGAATATGGCGATTAGCAGCAATGGCATTGATTATTGGGATGACAGCTTCAATATCTATATCGAACCTGTGGTTGGAATCTCGGATGGAGATATCGGTATTCCACAGGATTATTCTCTAATGCAGAATTACCCCAACCCATTCAATCCTACTACAACAATCAGCTATGGTCTTCCTGAAGCTGTTAAGACTACTCTGATTATCTACGATATTACCGGTCGTCAAATCACGACTCTCACAGATGCACAACAACCAGCAGGTTATTATAACATCCAATGGAATGGGACGGATGAATCAGGCAATCCAGCGAGTGCTGGTTTGTATTTCTGTCGATTAGAGGCAGGATCATACAGCCAGACGATCAAGATGGTGTATCTCCGATAATATTGGCAGTATTTGCTGATTGAAATCTTAATTAGAGGGGAAATCATGCGCAAACAAACTCACTTAACAGCAACACTGCTCATCATCGTTTCATTTGGAACAGTATTTAGCCAAGGTGTGAACACAACCCTGATCAATCACTGGAATGAAGAACCTTGCTTTCAGGTAGAAATTGACGGTACCACCCTATACGCAGCCTCAGATTCCATTGTTTCCCTTCTGGATATAACTGACCCATTAACCCCAGTAATAATGAGTCAATTGAGTTTGGATGCTGATATTATTACTGAAATAGAGTTTAATGCTGGTTTGCTATACGTATCGAGTATTGAGGACACATCAGGTAGTCTGAGACTTTTTGATGTAAATGATTCTGATGATCCTTCACTATTGGGCTTCTTCCCGATTCCTCAACCTCCGGTCCCAGTAGACCTAATCAAACACGCTGTTGGAACAAATTCTGTCCACTTGGCAGCTAATTTCTATTATTATTCAGATGTTGGGGTGGTTCTTGATATTGACGTTAGCGACCCAAGCTCTCCAATACTGATGGATGAAACAGATACTACCCACTCATATATCAACTCGATAGTAGTCGAGCTTGACCACATCTACTTAACAAGAGATTGTTCGAATATGTCCAGGCCAGTCCACCGATTTCAGATTTATGACATTGCAGATACATCGAACATAACATTTACAGGTGAACTTGTTTGGTGGGATTATGGATATGTAAATGGTGTGGGAGTTTCTGATGAAGTTGCATTCCTAACGCACGGTTGTGATCTCATTTCAATAGATATTTCAGATCCCAGCTATCCACAGATTTCAGGTAGTATTACCCTCGGAGACGGGAACTGCAAATTTGTTATGAGTGCTATCGCTGAGCAATATGCTTACACCACGATTGATTATGGTCACGAAGAGGATGGCCACCTTGATACTATAAGAATTGTTGATGTTAGCGACCCACTCAATATGTCAATGGCGGGTAGCTTCGCCATAGAACCCTTTGATGTTCATGATATTGCTGTGCAAAACACCCATTTCTATGTAGCTGCAGGTGATTCAGGCATATATATCATTCAAAATGATTTGATGGTTGGTATCGATGAGACAAATTTGAGCTTACCAGATTATTTTTCATTGGCTCAAAATTTCCCCAATCCATTCAACCCAACCACAACCATCAGCTATGAACTTCCAGAAGCCTCAAATGTTGAGTTGCTTATATTTGATATCACAGGTAGACGAGTTGCGAGTATAGTGAATGGAGAAAAACCTGCTGGTTATCACAATGCCATATGGAATGGAAATGATGATTCAGGGAATCAGGTGAGTACAGGAGTCTATTTTTGTCGATTGGAAGCGGGCAATTTTAGTCAAACCATAAAAATGGTAATTCTCAGGTAATATTGGGAGCATTTGCTGAAAGACAATAAGCTATTATATTCATGGCATACATAAATATTCCACGGACTGTATTTTTTCCTTCTGAATCTCAGGGCTGATTGAA
>JABMPR010000024.1 GCA_013202895.1 bacterium
AGCCTGCCCAAACCGAGCCTGCGGAATGGTATTCCTGTCATATTGTGTCATAGTTGGCAGGGAATCTTAGAGATTCTCTAATTTCTGGTTTAAAATGAAGAAGCCCCATGAAGGGGCTTCTCATTGAATTGTTATGCCTTTATTAGATAAATTATGGTCTTAAACCAATAGGGTCTTTCTGCCTCTCTAGACTTTTTGTTGCAACATCCCAATAGAAATTATCAGACATAAATATCAATTCAATTATATCTTCATAATCCGTAACACCATAATGCTTTTGAATAGTTGCCCATTCTAAAGTGAACATCATTTCGTTTATGTTCCCATACATTTGAGCTACTTCAGTTGGCAATTCAGGAAGAATATAACTTTCAGGTGTTCCGTAAACGTTCCATACGTATCCAACTCCATTACCTGGATCATACGACCATTTGGAATTAATTTGAGTATAATCACCACTAACGCTAATTTCAAAATTATTTGGCTCAGTTGAGACAAAATCAAAATCGGCATCTATGATCTCAACAACATCTGGCACCCCGATTTCATTATGAAACCAGTTATTATTAGTTGGATATTCTTCTTCGTTAATACTAACAGTTGAAAGGTAGCCAGAAAAGATTGTGCTTGGAAAGTAAGTTGTGATCGAACTTGGCATTGTCTCGTAATACCAACTTCCATGAACATCCACAGAATATTGACCAGAATAGTAGCTATCACCCAAAAAACCTCTAAGACCATACCAAAAACCTGCAAATGGCATTTCAGGGAACGAAACTTCACTTGACTGCAAATCAGTCATGTTGGAGAGATCAACAGATTGAGGTTGTGACATATCCACATCCTCTATCCATAAGTATTGAGGTCCTTGGGAATCAGTATTGATCCTAATGTACAGGTTATCCGGAGTAACTCTGAAATCTTGGTCAACAGGAGATGGAATAACCTGTGATCTATGCCATTGATATCCCCATTTCGATGCAATCACATAACCTTGATGTATCGGCGCATTTTGAAATTCTAAAGAAGTTGAACCTATTGATTCTTCAACATATCCATTGCCTTTGAAGGTCCAAGACTCTGGCTTGACATATAAATTGGATGTAATTGATATTTCATCGTTAAACAGGTTGCTTCTTACAGTGGATACTATGACTCGATCTGGAAACGTCCCTATCGTCTCATTTCGCATGACATCAATACTTTCGTTCCCTGTCCATGTACCTGACCATAAAAGGTTGCCATCCATATCAGAGTAAAAAAGGACACCTGTGCCACAACTGGGGCATAACCAATCGTTCGTGAATGTAGCTGTCAAAATAATATTGGAGACAGTGACAGTCAGGGTATCAGAAAGTGCTTCATTCCCAGCTTCATCAACAGCTTTACAATGAATCGTATAGTCACCATCGATATAATCATTTGTGATCCAGTTTCCTTCAAAGGGTTCATTTGTATCTGTAGTAATTAATTCACCATCCACGAAGAACTCTACTGAAGTCACCCCCGTGTCATCATTCACAAGCGCTTCAATAATAACAGTTTCATAAACTGTGGCACCATCGACTGGATTGGTGATGCTTACATCGGGTGGTCTTGTATCCACAATTGTAACAGCAATAATCTCAGAAAGTGCAGCATTTCCTGCTTCATCCACTGCTCTGCACTGGATTGTATGCTGACCATTTGTAAAATCGTTTGTGATCCAACTTACCTCAAAGGGATCATCAGAATCAACGGCTAACAGGTCACCATCAATAAAAAACTCTACTGAATCAACTCCAGTATCATCTGCTACGAGAACCTTGATGGTCACAGTATCTTGCACACTCGCCCCATCCACGGGACTCGAGATACTTACATCAGGTGGTGTTGTATCAGCAGTATCCTCGCATGAGATAAGCAGCAAGCCAAGGGTTAGGATTACAAGAGTTAATAGTTTCATTGTGTTGCTCCTTTAACATTAATACTCCATCTGCGAATACATAACAGATTCAATAGGCTGGTAAATAATTGCGGTCAAAGACTGCTCTTATAGATAGTGATATTATCCCCACTTTCAGAAAAATGAAAATAACCTTATACCACATAGAGGGCAAGACCCTAATCTTCAGGATAAGTTGAGTCTGGTTTCAATCATCCTGTGTAGAAATCAAGCCTGCCCAAATCGAGCCTGCGGGATGGTATTTGTGTCATAATGTGTCATCTTGTGTCATAGTTGGCAGGATAACCAGAATAATTAC
>JABMPR010000271.1 GCA_013202895.1 bacterium
CTGGGAAACCAATTTGCCATGGCTTTGACAGTCGGACCCCAGCCCATTGACTGAAAATAGCCGTTAAGACCCCAGATCACCACCATGAGACCAATAATACCACCGGTGAGTCCCATAAAGATATTCAATATTGCCGATGACAGCAGTCCAACCGTTATGATTAACCGAGAATTTAGTTTATCGCCCAACTGACCGTTGATAAACTGGCCGATAGCATACATTGCAAATAAGGCGCTTAAAATACCCCCCAGGCTTGTTTTCGTTAAACCAAATTCCTCGGCAATGCCTGGCATGGCCACCGATATGTTTACCCGCCCCAGATAGAAGGCGGCATAGGTTATCCACATCATCCAGAACATTTTCTTCTGCCATTGACCTAATTGAGTTTGGCTGACGGTATTCATAATAGTTCTCCTTGTTAAGATTGACAACCTCCCCTAAAAAGTATGTTACTGATTTAAGCGTACGCAGCTATCAATAACCATTTGACGCTGGACTTTTTTGCGAGATCGTCAAAATTAGTACATTATTATTTGAAACTAGAATATGATCAAATACAAAAAATTAATGCTGATTCTTTACTCGTTCTTTGATTCCGGTTGACGATTGGGGGGGGAAATAAGGAATCACAATCACCCGTCCACCGATACCCGCCATTACTTCCCGTGCATCTTCAATCGCTTCGGGAGTATGGCTGGAACTCTCCATCAAAATATCGGGTCTTATATCTTTTACATTGGGCAGCGGCGAATACGTTTCCTGGGCTACAACCACATCAACAAATTTGATAGCTTTGGCCAGATCCAGGCGTTCTTCGAATGATAGAATCGGTTTGGCTTTTTTTTCCATAACTGCTTCATCCGTTAAAATACCCACAATCAATTTCCCGTCCGGACCGGCGATAGCCTTGGCATTTTTCATCATTACCAGATGCCCTTTGTGTACGATATCTAACACGTAATACGAGTAAACAATCTTCATTTCTTATCCTTTGCTATCAACATTATATATATTTGAGTGACCACTATGGAAGTTAGAGCTCGCAGGATAAACACGAATCTTTTATGGTTGAGCATAAATTAAATCTATCCCGATATTCTGGCTGCTCCATTCTAATTTTAATTTAGGCTCTTTACTCCATATATCTTTGCTATGGATATGTCCTAATTCCTGGAACTCTCACTTAATCCTATTGCTGTTCAAAGTTAATGTTACTGTAACTTGCCACGATGTGGTGAGGTTATCAATTACGAAATTGTGTACAAAAAACATAGCTCTGAGACCAATTATATGTTTGCACTACACCAACCTAATTGGGTGGCTCATAATGCTTCACGAACAAATCGCGCGCATCATCAATGTATTTTTGTCTGGAATCCAAACCGTAATCCTCAATGTTCATTGGCGCTAATATGGAAAGTCGAATGGTGGTAGCCACAATCCGATGATCTTTTTTACCTTTCGCCTTGAATGCACCATTTATTACAACAGGCACAATAGGGATACCAGTATTGAGGGAAACTAGAAAAGCTCCTTTTTTAAAATGACTAAGCTGTCCATCAAGACTACGGGTCCCCTCGACAAATATTGCCAGAGAGTGACTCTTATCCTCTGCCAGTTGGGCAGTAACCTGATCCATGACAGCTAGAGCTTCTTTGTGATTCTTACGATCCACAAAAAAATGCCCGGCAGCCCACATTGCCCATCCAAAAAACGGAACATATTTAAGTTGTTTTTTGGCGAGCATGCCCATCTTGTTCTTGAGTCCCCAATAAATAGCAGGAATATCAAAGGCTGAGGTATGATTTGAGATAAAAATATACTGGCTATTCTTGTTAATATTCTCTAAGCCATCGATCTCTAATTTTATTCTGGAGGTCGCAAGAATACCCCAAGCCCACATTCTTCCACAGGCGTGTGCAGCATACCCACTGGGATTAACCAATTTACCCAGAATCACAAGTGTAATCCATATGGCTGTCCAGGGAACCAGAAAGACCAGGACTAGAAAATAATGAAACATAAAAATTATTTCAAGTGCAGTCCGGCTGAGCCCATATAGGGTGCCAGTATTTCAGGAAGTAACACACTGCCATCTTCCTGTTGATAGGTTTCTAAAATAGTAACCAAAAGACGAGGCGTTGCGACCCCCGAACCATTCAGTGTATGCAGTAGCCTTACTTTGTTATCCGCAGAGGACTTATATCGGATAGCACCCCTACGAGCCTGGAAATCCTCATAGTTTGAGCAACTGGAAACTTCCAACCAGCGATTTTCAGCGGGAGCCCATAGCTCCAAGTCATAACATTTAGCAGCAGCAAAGGAGAGGTCGCCAGTAACTAACTCTATGACCCTATACTCTAATCCCAATGCCTCAAGAATCTCTTCGGCGTCTCTCCTCAATTTCTCTAATTCATCGTAAGACGTGTCGGGATGGACAAACTTAACTAATTCGACTTTATTAAACTGATGAAGCCTGAGAAAACCTCGGGTATCTTTTCCATAGGAGCCTGCCTCACGTCTAAAACAAGACGAGTAGGCACAATACTGAATGGGCAGGATCTGTTCCTGCACTATTTCGCCTTGATGAATATTGGTAACTGGAACTTCAGCCGTTGGAATTAAGTACAGATCATCCTGGGAGATTTTATACATATCCTCTTCAAATTTGGGCAGTTGACCAGTAGTTGTCATTGTTTTTACATTGCTTAGAACTGGTGGCAGAACTTCAGTATAGCCATGCTTGTCAATATGAAAATCAAGCATAAAATTGATGAGGGCTCGCTCCAGACGAGCACCATTGCCGGTATACAAGGGGAATCCGGGACCAGCAATTTTAGTTCCTCTCGTGAAATCAAATAACCCCAATGATTCACCTAGCTCAAGATGAGTTTTCAGTTTATACCCGGGATTAAATCGGCTCCCCCATTCCTTAACAACCGGATTCTCTAAAGGATCCAAACCCACGGGGACAGAATCATGGGGTGTATTCGGGATTTGCATCAACAGATCTTGGAGTTCGCTTTCAACATCCCTTTGACGTTCGTCCAATTCCTTGATTGTCTGTCCAATTTCACGTGTTTTCTGAATAAGATCAGAGGCGTCCTGGTTATTTTTTTTATGAGTGCCAACTTCCATTGAGATCACATTTCGGTCATGTTTGAGATTTTCCACTTCTGCAATCACATCTCGACGTACCCGATCCAGCTTTAAAATATTATCAATATCAACACTGATATTCTTATTCTGAATACCCCGCTTCACCCAATCGGTCTGTTCTCTGATCTTTTGAATGTCTAACATTTGTTTTGTCCTATTTCAATTTTTCTTTTATCCGTTAGGTAAGCAAGATTAGGAAATGTTTTATTTCACCAACTGTTTTAATTCTCAAGTCATACAAATATCTGATTTCTCCAATAGAATTCCAGCCAATCTTTAGCACAGCACTATCTGCTGCCTGATCCGGTGAACATCACATACATTGTATACATAAGAATTTTAAAATCTAGTCGCAATGAGATATTCTCCAGATAAAAAAGATCGTATTTCAACTTTAAGCGTGATGCTTCCAAAGTGGTATCATAGCCTTGTTTTACTTGAGCCCAGCCAGTGATTCCAGGCTTCACTTGATGTCTGCGTGGATACAGGGGGTACAATTCTGTAATTTTCTCAACAAAATATTTCCGCTCTGGTCGTGGTCCCACGAGACTCATTTCGTTTTTGAGAATATTGATGGCCTGGGGGATTTCATCCAGGCGAAGATGCCGCAGAATCTTCCCTATCTTAGTAACTCGTGGATCGTTTTCAGTTGCCCAAACGGGACCTGTATCAGCTTCGGCATCAATAATCATGGTGCGGAATTTGATCACATTGAAGGGCTTTCCGTCTCTCCCAACGCGTTCCTGGGCAAATAAAATCGGTCCTTTTGTATCTAACTTTATTACTATGGCAATAATCAGGAGAAAAGGTGAAAAAATGATGAGACCAAATATGGCGACAAATATATCAAAAAGCCTTTTAGCTATTCTCTCCCAGAGAGGCATGAAATCAGGCATGATATCTATCAAGGGAATGCCATGGAGTTGCTGGGTCCGGGCTAGCCCTGATATGGCATCATACATATCAGGATTGGTTTTAATCCCCACCTTATGTCCCTGCAGGATTCTTATAATATCAACAGTGCTGTCATGATGATCATGATCCAGAGCCAATATGACCTCATCGATTTCCAGCGTGGGAATCAATTCAGATAAGTCCTTGAGTTCACCAACGACTGGTATTTTTAGCTTGTCCTCATCAACCCGGGTCTCGCCTTCCATGCGAATAAAGCCCACAGGCTTATACCCGGATTTCGGGTCGGAAAAGAATGTATTCTGAACCATCAATCCACGTCGGTTAAGACCAACTATGAGGGTTTGAGCTAAACCCTTTCCCTGCTCCAGGAGGTTCAGATGAGTGGAGCGGATGATCAGGCGACCAATACTGATAGAAGTGATCAGTGTTATCCCATAAAAAACCAGGATGCTCTTGCCAAAAGTTACCGGGTTATCCAGATCCACCGTAAGCAGATAGATTAAAAATATGCCCATAAAAACATATTTTACTATGTTTATCAGTTCATCAGATCGGGATACAGCCCTCTGAATCTTATATAAGCCATTGAATAAAAATAAACTTAACCAGAATACTGAAAGCAAAATGGATGGAAATCGCATATCGGACCATGCCAATTGGATAGTATTATCATATATGCCAGATTCAAACCTGAGCATAAAAATCATGACAAAACTAAGGTTAACTCCAATTAGGTCGACGATTGCGAGTAAAATTCTTTCTAACCAGCGCGGCATGGGTCCTATAAAAGTCCTTTCACACTGCCAATCATAGGGTTGACAGCCCCTTAAAATCGGAATGAATATAAACTGTCTCAATCAGATTCAAAGATCGCCCTCAAGATGATTAGTACAAGCATCTAAGAAAACCTGTCTTATTTTTTTAGCCTAATGAAGATTCTCTATCCATTATTGATAGTTCATGCACTGATTGCCCAGAATGTTCCCTTTGAAGCAGATCATGCAGTATATAATTTTCTGGATCGACACGAAAGTTTAGGTCGGATTAATGCAGAATACTGGAATACGCGACCCTATACATACGATCAGATTAATGAGATGCTCGCTGAGATTTCCGCCAATCGGTCTTCCTTGAGTAATAGCGATATGCTTATCCTGAAACGATTTCAGATAGAATTCAACCGAGATTTTGAGGAGGAGGGAATCACCTTACCCTGGAGCAAATCCACACTTCGCGGTATCAGGCATTCCGACGACCAAAAGATCAAACCATTTTTTATGACCTATAAGCAAGGCGACGCACTGGGGTGGATTAATTGGACAGAAACCTTCCGAATGCAACATAATGGTAAGAGTTCTCGGGGTTACTATACAGACCATTTAGGCATCTATGGCGTGAAGGGCAGCATATCTTTCACCTCTCAATTCACTTACGAACGTGTCACAAAAAATGACGATTTCGATGCCTTACCCGAAAGTTATAAAGAGGGCTACGTCCTTGAGCGGGACTATATTGATTGGATTAATTGGGATTATCCCACCTCTTCGCTCATCTATTCACACAAGGATTTCACGCTCGGAATTCATCGACAGCCGGTGTATTGGGGGTATTCTCCAACGAATTCACCCATCCTATCTGATAATGTATACCCTCTCCCTCACATACAGTGGACGACAGAAGTTAAGCATTTGCGATATAAATTTCTGCATGCCAGATTGAGTCCCAATGAAAGCCCTTTAAAAGATACATTGAATATTCGAAGGAATCTTTCTGCACATCGGGTTGAGTTTGATATCAATCCAAATTTTGAGTTCGCTTTTAGTGAAATGATCATCTATGCCTACCGGGATTTTGAGTTGGCCTACTTAAACCCTGTGAATTTTTTATTCGCCGAGGAGCACGTGCAAGGGGATTTGGACAATCTGCTAATGGCATTAGAATTCAAGTGGAGGGTTCTGCCGGGCTTGACGAGTTATGGAACCTGGCTCCTTGACGAATTAGATTTTTTTAAGTTATTTTCGGGCTGGTGGGGCAATAAATTTGTGTTCCAAATCGGTGCTATTTATTATCCGAAATCCAACTTGCCCTCGCTTAACCTGGAGTACACCGCAGCGCGGCCGTGGACCTATTCACATGAGTATCCCGTGAATAGTTTCACCTCTGCTGGAAGGATACTCGGGCTTCAAGTTGGACCGAACACGCAGATGCTGCACCTGGGAACAGACTGGCAGCTGGGGCCAAAACTTTTTGTGCAGGCTGAAATCAACTTTCTTCAGCGAGGAAATGATCCAGGTGCTAATGTATTGAACAGTTATTCGGGGCCTGCCATATCGACCGGAGGGTACGAGCAATTCCTTACGGGTACGATTAGAAAATCTAGCGAGGCTAACTTTAAGCTAGATTATTATTTAACCAAAACCACTTCACTTATGTTTTACTGGGAAGATGGAAACTATTCAGAGCTGGGTATAAAGTTAGATTGGTAGAGAATATTATTCATTAATTAGGTGGGATAAAGCTTGTTCGAGCATGACCTCTTTTGTCATTTGTCCCTGAATAAATCGTTGGCCTGATTTCCCCTCATTCTCAACACGTTCCCGATTATTTTTATATGCCAGGATTGTATCTGCTAATGTTTGTGAATTCTCAGGTTCAATACATATACCGGAATTTGCTTCCTTTAACAAGTTTTCAACTTCACCTTTAATTCCGACAATAACCGGTTTTCCTGCAGCCATATATTCAAGCATTTTTGAGGGTATGGCATTCAGGAATAGTGGGCTTTTAATTAGAGGAACTAGACAAACATTTGCAGAAAGTATATGATCAACCAACAGCTCTCTGGACATTGATGGTATAAAATTAACATTCTCGATTTTTTGAGACTTCGCCATGGAAATCAATTTTTCACGGTTAGCTCCATCACCTATTATTTTAAATTCAATTTCTGTATTTTCTAATAATTTGGCTGCATCCAGCACAGTTTCAAGCCCCTGAGCCAGCCCAATGTTTCCGCTGAATAAAACAGTAAACCTATTATTCAGTTCAGGTGAACCTTTCTCCTTAATCAAGTTAATGAAGGACTCGCTTACGCCATTCATTAGATCTATTTTCATTTTAACTGCGTGAGAAGGATGATTTTGGTTTAAATAATTTCGGAAGCCTGGTACAGCGAGTAGGAAAGCATCAACAGAACGATATACTATCCGTTCTAAAAATTGCCCGAATAGTAACATTTTTTTAGACCTGATTTCACCAAGTACATGAGCTGATTCCGGCCAGATATCTCTGAGATCAAGAATATATTTCGCTTGTTTAAATGGTCGAATAAAAGTAGCGATTAATCCAACGAACAGAGGTGGACTTGAAACAATTATATAATCAAACTTTGGTAGGAAAAGAGATCTAAGACTTGCAGAAATCATAAAGCTCGTGAAAAAACCCAAGCGCTGGAGTGTAGTTTTTCGTGGATTTGCCCATACAGGTACTCGAATAACCTCAAAACGCCAGTTCTCACTTCGTTCTTTAAAAAACCAGAATTTTGGATATCCTTTAGAAATCACACCGGATGGATAGTTTGGAATCTCGCTTAAAACAGTTACAGAATGACCTTGCAAGACTAATATCTCTGCGTATTCACTCCAACGGGTTGCGGCTGCACCGATTTCTGGTGGGTAATATTGTGAGATTATTAATATCTTCATAAAAATATAATCAATTTTCTCATTTGGTGAAAATTAGTTTTGGTTCACTCGATTCCAACAGGGAAGAGAATCATACAAATCAAAAAGTTCCTTTTCAGCATATTCCCAGGAATACAATTCTCGAGTTTTTCTTGCAGCCTGTTTACTAATCTCTGAGTAATTCATTTCAAGTATCTCTTCTAATGCATTTTTATAGTTTTCTACATCCCCCGACTTGAAGGTGATACCAGATTGTGATTGGAATATGATTCTTTGAATTGGTTTTGCATCAGCTGCTATAACGGGTTTCCCAAAGCTCATATATTGAAATATTTTATGAGGAATAGTTGTATCAGTATGTTCATTGGCAGCTTGCGGAATTAAACAATAGTGACTCTTTTCAATTAGCCATGGTATATATTTAATTTCGATCCACCCCGTGATGATCACTTTATCTTTTAACAAAGAATCTGTCTCAACCAATCTGCGCAATTCTGTCTCAGTTTTTTTACCAGCCACCGATTTTCCACCACCGACGACAAGAAGCAGAATATTGTCGTGAGTCTTGGATAAAAGTTTGAACGCTTCAAGTGTAATATCGATGCCACGATGGACGTCTAATCCACCAGTATATAAAAATATTTTAGCGCTCTCAGGGAGTTCAATTTCCCTGTATGGGGTATCTGCCACGAAAGTGCTGAGGTTCACATAATTGCTAACCAAATATATATTCATGTTCGGAAGTTCATATTCTTTAAGGACACGTTGCCGATTTTCCTCCACAACCGCAATTAATCTATCAAATCGAGGCACGATATACCGCTCAAGACTTTTAAATAACGCAGGATGCTTATACCAATATTCCAATCCTGTTTTTTTCCAAGCCCTTAGCGCAGCCGGATAATTCTCATGCATATCGTAAATGGTATTAACACCCAATAATAGTCCTAGTAATAGAGCCACAGGAGTAAGGGGCAGATCGTGAACATGGATGCATTGGATATCATATTTTTTCACAAGATAAAAACATCTCAGAAACCATGCTGGATTGAGAAATACCGGAATTTGCAGTATCGTGGATAGTCGTTCTCCTAAACCTGGTTTTACTAATCGATGGACAATGGCTCCATTCCAGAAATCAAGGTGCTCATCTTTCCCCGAATTTTTGCATACCAAGTGCACATCATAATCGTGTTTCTGGAGACTTAATATCTCGTTTTCAACGCGGATATCAGGAGGAAAAGTAGTCTGTAGAAGCATTAGGACCCTCAACTGGACAACCTTTCTCGCTGAATTCGGCTTAATGTGTAAAAAGTCCAAGCTTGTGTCCAACGAAAGAACGACATCTTATTTTTAAAATATTTGTAATGTTTATAATGAAACGCGCCGCTATCTCCTTGCATTTGCTCAAGTAAATAATTCAAGACATTGGTGAATGTCTCCGGAGCAAGAGCATGTGGTTTTCTTAACTCTAAATGAACCAGCAATACTTCAGTTAGTGTATGGATATCAATAGGATAAGGTCTATTAACACTATGTAAGGGAAAGTCATTCTTAAAAAGTTGGCTTGAATAAAATTCTGTGCCTGATTGTATGGCCTGCTCATATTCTGGAGATGGTATTAGTGAGTTTATACGCGTAAGCATTCGAAGAACATATCCAGTATGAAAATTATCAACTATACCCAATCCATGCTCACTCCCCCAATAAGTAAAGGCTCCATCAGCACGTTGATCAGCCACAGTATATGATGTGGATTTTTGACCAAGATCAATCCATTCATCATTTTTGAATAAAAGTCCAAGTTTTGTTAAATAGAAGGCCGCGAAGAGATTTGCATTATGAACAAAAAAGGAGTCCAAGGGAGTATAGCTAAAACAGACCCCTCGTTCCTGGATTCTAATGTTCAATTGTGTGGTAATAAATACTGCGATTTTTTTTAATAGTATATCATATCGATTTTCACCAGTTATTTCGCGATATTCAAACAGTGCATCACCAACAAATACAGTAACAACAACTGAAGGAGTATTTTCCGGAATAAATATTTTACTTTGCCAATCAAAAGGATATCCCCAACCGGCCCAGTGCTCATTTCCCTGGGCATTCTCATGCAGGTAGTCCAAATATTTAGTTGCCTGTTTTAGGTATATCAGCTCGCTGGTTGTCGCGTAACGCTGCAAATAGGCATTTGCCAAAAGGGCAAGTCCCTTGTTGTTGATCCGTGGCTGTACGCCAAAAGCATGACGAGTGAGACGAGGAGCCAACTCAAGAATTAAATTTGTAACTTTGCGGGTAATAGCAAACTTTTGCAGAGGGATGGCCAGTGGATGACCTTTAATATCAAAAGGATCATATCCAAGATAAGGATTTTGTTCAAACCATTTTTCTAATCCAGCAAGACTTTTATCCAGCTTATGCACTTTTCTCTATTTTTTTGTAGAAATTTTGCAAATCTTTAACTTCCATGTCCCAATTATACTTCTCTTCAACACACTTGTATGCCCTTGTGACCATTTTCTTGTAAAGCACTGGATCTTCAAGGATTTTTCTCACGGCCTGTGAGGCCTCTTGCATATTTGTTTCATCAACAACGTAACCCACTTGCTCTTCTTCAATAACTCGCTTCATTTCTGGAAAATTGCTGAATACTATGGGCAGCCCAGAAGAAAGATATTCAAATATTTTATTTGACAGCGCGTAGTAATGATTTTTATTTACATTTTGAATCAATGAGATACCAAGATCAGCAGATGAAGTGTATAGAGGCAGTTTCTCAAGTGCAACATTCCCAACAATATGAATATTTTGCGTAGCATTTTGTTTAATTATTTTTTTTGCTTCATCAACAAAATCGCCCGGTCCTATGATGACTAGACAATACTTTTTAGCCGGTAAATAATTCATCATTTCTATTAAGAAATCGACCCCCCTGAGTTTTGTCACCAAGCCCTGATATAGAATTATTTTTTGAGTAGCTGGAATATGATATATTTTTCGAAGAAGATCATTTTTAGGATTGATATTTAAATGTTGACAGTTCCTTAAGGGTAGAATCCCAGAGACCTTATAACGTCTCTCTAGAACCTGGGATCGAGAAACATTTTCAGCATAGGTGCGATCAGTCTGTTTTATTAAATAAGACTCAAGAGTTCTCCAGAACCTATATACAATTGGATTACTAATTCGGTCTATATATAATTCATGGGAATCGTATACTAGGGGAATGCGTCGAATTTTTTTTAAAACCCATCCTATCAAAAGCGTGTTTAGATCATGTGAATGTACTGCCTGAGGGGATACTTTTACACCAGCCATAATCGATCGAATCAAATACTCAGCATACTTGATAAACCAAAAGAGATAATTCTTTGGCAACCACCTGCTTGATACTCCCATGCGAAATATTGAGATACCATATCTACTTTCTACTCTTTTTGTATGCTCATCTTTCAAGGCTATGATAATTACATCCTGATTATCATCAATCAGACTTATTGCTTCCTTTTGAACACGTAAATCCTGAACAAACTCATTCATTAGAAGCATGCATATTTTCATTGGGTTACTTCCTCTGATGAAGAGAGTTCTATCCAGCTTCCGACACAGAACCAAAGGAGGTAATTTCCAGTAAAATCACCGCTGAATTGTGCATTTAATAAGTTGAATAGCCATAAACAAAATATCAATATCCCAAAAGCTCTTTGTTTATTGATTATCTCCTTTGTTTTCCATAAAGGACGCAAAATAAACGAAATCATAATTATTAATCCTATCAAACCAAGCTCAGAGCTGGCTTCTAGAAATATGTTATGTGGATATTTTGTAAATCCTCCACTTAATGATTGAAATCCTCCCGTACCTTTTCCAAGGAACAAATTAGCCCCAGTAACTTCCAAGGCTCTTTCCCATAATGCAAATCGTTGCAAAGTCGAAACTCTTGAACCAATAGTGCTGTATTTGCTAACCATTATTTCGGTTGGTATCATAAATAATAATGATATCGCAAGAAATAACGACCCAAAAGCGGTTAAAAACTTTGTTTTTCGAGATCGCTCAACGATATATAGAACAAGTATCACTGAACTAATGAATACACTGATTAGTGGAGCTCTGGAACCAGTTAACACCATTATCCATAAGCTCATCATAATAAAAACTATATATAACATTCTTTTTGTCATATCATCTCGATAAAATTGAATCTTATATAGGCTGATCAGTATGCCAACACCAATAACTCTGGCTATCCAGATTGGATTTACAGTGCCGCTCATATTGAATCTAGTAGATGAATATTTATTTGATGTCAATATTAAAATGCTTGATAATAGAACGAGTCCAAGAGCTACATAAAATATATTGTCATATAATTTTTTTAGCGATCTTTGATCATTGTGAAATATAAATGGTACCATAAATGCGAGAGAATTGAACATAGCATATCGATAAATTTTAGAGATTGCATAATCCGTGTTTGGAGTGTAGAAGAAACCGCTGACTATTAAACCGGAAAATAACAAAAATGAGAGGGTGGCGAAATCATTCCGTATCCCGCTATACGGTATATCTCTGTTGATATAGTATATGGTAATTCCAGTAAGGCAGATGATAACTATAACAATTGTGATCAGCTGACTCTCACCGAGGAAATATGAGAACAAAAAACTACCCACTAAAAATATTGAGATTCCAATTAGCGGAAAATTAACAATAATTATTAAACCAAATATTGCGACAGAAATTGCAGCTGCCCAGATTGTGGGGAGAACCCCGATAACTACAGCCACTATATCTATCACTATTAGCAGTAATAAAATATTTCTATTCATTGGAGTTATATTAAACATATACCACAACTACTCAATTTGATCTAAATCGTTTTTAAGATCAATAGTTTTGGTCATCCAAATGGTTAACCCATAAATTATTGTACCACTAACAAAACTCACTATAAGTTTAATGTAATCAGTTTGTCCAATAGTTAAGGAATAAAACACTACTATCCCCATTAAAGTTAGAGAAGTTGTAAGTTTTATAAAATACATCAGGTCTAATTTGATTTTCAATATCTTATTTGAATATCGCAAAGTTAAAGCTGTAAAAATCATGAATGTCATGAACGTTGCGATGCAACCACCTATAAATCCAAAATATTTAATCAATAGTACATTTAATATTAAACTGATCACTGCGGAGGCAACTGTGATCTTTCCAAATAATTGACTCTTTTTTTCTAAAGTGATTGGTAATACATAGTACTGATTGAGACCAGCAAGAAATATACTCATTGCTAACCAGGGAACGGCAATATAACCATCCCAATATTGAGCCCCTGTTATTACTTTAAATATAGTCTGGGCAGCCAGGGAGAGCCATAATACGATCGGTGAGAACAGAATTATATAATAATTTATAATTGTAGTAAGTAATTTATTTGTCGCAACGGCACCTTTATTTTCCCAAGCACGATATATTGCGGGCAGAGCTGCCAACATCAATAATTGGAACAATATGCGTAAGGTTCGATCTACAATATTTTGGCTGACGGTATACCATCCAACCTCGAATTGATGCTCTGGCCTTAGGAATAATAGTAAATTTCTTGTAGCTAGAGTAATCACCCAATTTGAAAAAAGCACAATAATAAATGGATATCCATAAGTCCAATACTCTTTCAAATAGGCTAATCTTCTAATTGTGATTGTGAACACATTCTTAATATTTTCTATACCAATGATGGATAATACGATGATTGCTGAACCAATTCCACCAAGGATTACGGCCTCCAATCCAAAATAGTTTGGAGCGAATATTATTAGGGCCAATCCTATGACATACTTCCCAGAGTTAAATGCTACATCAACCATAGTATATCTACTAGTTTTGCCCTGCATGCGGTAATTTGATAAAACAAGGGCGATTATCGGATTGAAAAAGAGAAGCATCACAGTAAAATAGCCATATTTTATTAAGCCAGTCGGGATCAGCTATACATATATCAGGATATTTAAGACGATATACGAAAAAAGTGTCACAGCTCCAGAAAAGATAATAGTAAATATTATTAAAGATTGAATATGAGTTTTTTCTTGAAGCTCTTTCTTGCGAAGTTCATAAAAACGCAAATTAGAATTTACTACCCATCCTGAAGTGAGAATGCTTAACAAAGATATAGTTGAAAGTACCACACCAAGATAGCCATATTCTTCTGGGGAGAACATGTGCGTAATAATAGGGATTATTGATATACTTATTAACGCTGGAATAATCTTAGTAGGGGTGTATTTTAGAGCATCAACTAAAATTCTCTTAAGCACAATTTAAGATTTCTATTAATATCTTTTATTAACTTCAGCTATTAATTGTTTGAACTATGATTATCACTAATGTATTTGCTATAAATAATTATTCCATATGCGAGTAGCAAGGTTGATAACATCGTAGATGCTAATACAATAAATGAGCGATGTGGCCGACTCCTTTTTTCGGGTCGAGCACCCCAATCTAGTACTTGGACTGTTGATATATCTTTAATCTCTTCTATTTTTGCCTGTTCATATTGCGGTCCAAGAAACTCAAGAACTGTAGTGTGGTACTTAATTTTACGTTTTATTCTTTCGATGCTTATTTGGAGACTTGGTATATCATTAAAATTAGGAAATAGATCTTTCATATTTCGGGAGCTGAAATACTCATCATACTTTTCTTGAAGCGCTTTTATTTCGATATTTAATTGTTTGATTTTAGGATTACCTGGATCTAATATTTGTTGGGAAACTGCAAGTTCAATCTCTTTCGAGTTGACAATTGATTTCAATTCTCCGGCTTGTGCTACTCCAACGGTTACTTGATCAGTTAAGCTTAAGACGCCGTTTGATTTAAGAAAATCAATGAAATCATTTTCTAAATATTCCAAAGAGTCAATTATGTCCACTAATCTGGTTTCAATAAATATTCTATTATTGTGTGCTTTTTTTGTTGCCAAATCAATATTAATACTATCCAATCTTTCTACAGTGTAATTGAGTATATTAGCAACGTTATCCTGATCTTGGTCAAATAATGAAATTTGGATTTGCATTTCATCACCAATCTCGATCTGCATATTCCCCTCAAGAGCTGAGAGGGCATTGCTGTAAGTATCTGTATCATAAATTTCCCACAGACTGAAATTATCGACTACATCACTTAATAACCTTCGGCTTTTAAGAATTGCTATGAATCTATTTTGGTTCTCATCGCCACCACCAAGAATACCACCAAGTGCCAAGTTGCCTAAAACGCCGATTGAGTTTAAAGGTGATTGACTGGCGGGTGGCATTATCAAAACCGTGGATCGATACCATTTTGGCAATACCATGCTAATTGCAGCTGACAATAATGCAACCGCAATGAAATTTACTATTAGTAGTTTCTTACTCTTATACAGAATTGAAATAATTTCAAATAAATTCATGGTTTCAATCTCTTTCCAAATATTTCACTTGCGGAAGTTAATTTTGTTGACCGATATTTTTGATTTTTCTGCAAAATTTAGCCTTAGATACCATATTAGGGAATTTCGAAAACTTATGACTAACCAAAGATTACAAAATTCAGTTAATATCAGTCAAACTTTTGCTTCACACTCATCAAGTAATTGTTAAATCATCACTTTATAGCGAGATAAGCGAGAAGACTCGTTGTGAGCGCTGTCGAAATTCCGAGAACACTTGAAGATCCAAAAAATATGTCCTTCCATGTTCTTGGGACGTAAATAACATCCCCTCTCATTATTGTGATCTTGTCACCATAATCGATTGCCCCATCACGATGATAAACGGCAACTCGTCTTGGATCCCCATTATAGGTATTGCCCCCTGCAAGACTGATATAGTCAGATGCAGAAAAGCCAGGGAAAAATGAAAAACCACCGGGAGTCTGTACAAATCCATTCACCATCACTCCTCGTTCCCACATAAAATTTATTTCATCCTTAGCCTGGAGATTCATTGAATCAAAATTGGAGGGGGCAACTACGACATGTTCTGTTTCGTTGTTTACAGCACGACTAATGATAATGTTACTGAGATCTGCATTTCTTCCAAATACTACCTGCCGCTTAATATAATTCCCTAGAGTCTCACCTTCAGCTATGATATCGTAACCTGCTCCTGCTATACTTCCTCGAACTACAATCCCGTTATCATCCAAATTCCCGAAAGGGACTTCTATTTTATCACCTTCAAGAAAGGTTGGATTAGCATTCAGATCCCCTGTGAGAATAAATTTATTATAATCAATCAATTCTTTTTTGCCAGATGATCTTGTGATTGTTGTTTCAAATTCCTTCGCAAGTTGATGATATCCCCCAGCTTTCATAATTGCCTGATCCAATCTAGCCAACGGGGAAATCACAATAAATCCTGGCTTTTTGACTGCACCGCTTATTTGTAATTTGAATGAACGCGGCCGCACTAACACCATATCTATCTCGGCAGTTGGGTAGGCCATTTTTAAAATAAATTTTCTAACAATTTCGGTTCCTTCTGCTAAGGAATGACCGGCAACATGACAAACTCCAACAGCAGGAATAAATAAGTCTCCAGTCGGTGTTATAGTAAGGGGTAATGTATGATTAATAGACGCTTGAATATTTAAGCCTATTTCGTCACCAGGACCGAGAATGTACAGATTAGGATCTAAGGCAACTTCCAAAGCAAAAGTTTCCTTCAGAGCCATCATTGCCTGGACCTCGTCTGAGCCGGTCACATTCGTAGGAGCTCCCATGCGCCCATAATCTTGTGCACCGGCTAATGAAACCATAATTGTCAGTGCAATGATTCTTTGAAATAAATACATCAAGATGCTCCTAATCTTATAATATGGTCACCCATCAGTCCTGCTGTCGCATTTCTCGAATCGATCACTAACCTGGCGTTGTCGACTATAGACTTGATATCATATTCTGAATGATTGGTAGTTATCACAACACAGTCATACAGATTTAGCGTTCCCATGTCAAGCTCTACGGTTTCTTCAATCCGTGAATCGAATTTGATTTTATCAACATAGGGATCATGGAATTTCACAACGGCACCCTTGGCTTCCAACAAGGCATAAACATCGAGTGCAGGAGATTCACGAACATCATCAATATCTGGTTTGTAAGCCATTCCGAGTATCAAAACTCTCGACCCATTGATACTTTTCGCATATGCATTTAAGCCTTTTGCTACCAATTCAACGACATACTCAGGCATTGCTGAGTTTATCTCACTAGCCAACTCAATAAACCGGGCTCGATAATCCAGGGTTCTCATTTTCCAGGATAAATAATGAGGATCGATGGGGATACAATGCCCACCCAACCCGGGTCCCGGTGTGAATTTCATAAATCCAAATGGTTTGGTGTCGGCAGCATCAATCACTTCCCAGACATTTACACCTAATTTATCACACATGATTGCCATCTCGTTGGCTAAACCAATATTTATACTCCGAAAGGTGTTCTCCAGTAATTTGGTCAGCTCTGCAGCCTCTGGAGAAGAAACCGGTACCAGTTTCTCAAGAACGTGGCCATAAACCGCCAGTCCTAATTTGAGACAATTTTCAGTCACACCACCAAGAACTTTTGGTGTATTCTTCGTATTATATATTGGATTTCCCGGATCTACTCTTTCAGGTGAGAAGAGCAAAAAGACATCTGAACCAACTTTCAAGCCGGAAGATTCCAGGGCAGGTTGGATCAACTCGCGAGTCGTTCCGGGGTAGGTTGTGCTTTCAAGGATGACGATCAAATCTTTATGCACATATTTTTCCAACTCGTTATTCACAGCCAGGATATAGGTAATATCTGGATCTTTCGTTTTGCTCAGAGGTGTGGGAACTGCAATACAAACAGCATCAATATGTTTTATGTTTGAAAAATCAGTGGTTGCGGAAAAAGTCCCATCTTCAACCAGTTTCTTCAGCTCTGCATCCTGAACATCCTGGATATAATTCTCACCCCGATTGAGCTGATCAACCCTATCAGCGTTAACATCTATACCAATGGTGCGAATGCCAACCTTACCAAACTCAACAGCAAGTGGAAGTCCAACATATCCCAGCCCAATTACCCCTATTGTAATATCTTTTTCTTGTACGCGTTTTAATAAATCCTGCATTTCATTCCCAATTCATATCAATTTCATTTTTCAATTTTTAAATCCTGCTTCGACCCACATTACGATAGTTAAAACCAAATGTTTTTAGCTGATCAATGCTCAATATATTACGTGCATCAACGATGTTTGGAGTTCTCAGCCGTTTTTTTAAATCTTCGAGACTCAAACCACGCAATTCATTCCAATCGGTCAAGATTATAACCAGATCTGCACCATCCACGGTTTCAACTACCGAATCACGCGTATCCAGATCTGAGTAATAATACTTTTTCATATTCTCGGCTGCGATAGGATCAAATGCTCGTACATCAGCCCCTGCATCTACCAATCCACGAATAATCTCAATTGCTGGTGTGTCACGTACATCATCAGTATTGGCTTTAAATGCTAAGCCCAAAACTGCTACAATTTTTCCGTTCAAATCAGGTAATAAATCCTGAACCTTTTCCAGGATTACATGACGCTGGGTTTTATTGGCTTCTATAGCCGCCTTGACCACCTGAAACTGGACCCCATACTGCTCTCCAGTATGAACAAGCGCCTCAGTATCCTTTGGAAAACAACTACCACCATATCCAGGACCGGGGTGGAGATATTTTGGACTAATCCGTCCATCCAATCCCATAGCTCGGGCAATGGTGTGAACATCTGCGCCCACCTTATCGGATAGATTAGCCATCTCATTAATAAATGATATTTTCACAGCCAGAAAAGCGTTGGATGCATATTTGATCATTTCTGATGAGGGAATGTTTGTGACAACCAGTGGTGTTTCATTGATAAATAGCGGCCGATAGACATCACGCATAATGGTCTCCGCTCTATCACTATTCACCCCTAAAATTACTCTATCAGGTAACAAAAAATCCTTAACCGCAGATCCTTCTCGAAGAAATTCAGGATTTGAAACAATGTCAAACTCCTTATCCGCATCACATTGAGAGCGAATTAATTTTTGCAGATGAGAGCCCGTTCCAACAGGAACTGTGCTCTTTGTACAGATGATTTTATAAGAGTTTAAATTGCTTGAAATGGTGGTGGCAACTGACTCCACTGCTCTCAGATCGGCTTCACCCTTGTCCCCCATGGGGGTACCCACAGCGATAAAAATCACCTCTGAATTTAGAATCGAAGATTCGATATCAGCACTGAAGGTCAGACGTCCAGCAGTCACATTTCTATCCACGAGTTCTTTTAGACCAGGTTCAAAAATGGGAATCTCCCCATTATTCAACATCTCGATCTTTTCATGATCAATATCAGAGCAGATTACTTCATTACCAAAATCAGCTAGACCAGCTCCACTTACCAGGCCAACATAACCCGTTCCAATGACACAAATTTTTCTCATCGAATCCTCAAATTTTCAATCCCCAAAAAAGCGCCGAAATATAGACGGGAAGCAATCTGACCCAAAGCTAATTCCCCTTATAACAATCCAAGTCTGCGTCGAAGAATCCACTCTAAAACCAGTAAGGTAAGCAGGATCACAAATAGTTCTATGGTATAGACACCTCTTAAATGAAAAGCGGTTTTCTGCTCATAGTTTTGAGCCGGAATCACCGGCATCTCATTTATGCCTGCTTTAATAATCTCACCCTTGCTGCGGGCAGCAAGTCTAGAAAGAAATACCTCATCCACCCCTTCGCTCCGATCTTCTCCATTAAATGCCACTAAGTGAATCGTACTCGTATCACGGCCCCAGAGTTCCCCAAATCGATAAGCTTCTGCAATTATTTGGGTTTCACCCGGAAATTTCGTAGATAAACTTGCATTGTAAAATCCCGCTTCGTTTCGTATTAAATTCAGAACATCCTGATTCCCAGTCTCATCTTCCTGCCATAC
>JABMPR010000272.1 GCA_013202895.1 bacterium
ACTCAAAACAGGTGGTGATCTGGATTGGTCCAGAAGGCGATTGGTCAAAGGATGAAATTGATTTAGCATCAATTTCCGACTATACTTTCACGGGTCTGGGACCCAGGCGTCTGCGTGCTGAAACAGCCGCCATTCATGCGGTTGGTTTAGTATCAGCGCTTCTTCAGGATCCCGTATAACCCCCAAAGGAGGAAACATGTCCCAGGAATGTATATTTTGTAAAATCATTGATGGAGATATCCCGGCAAAAGTGGTGTTTGAGGACGATGATTTTCTGGCATTCAATGACATCAGTCCTCAAGCACCAACTCATTTCTTGGTCATTCCTAAAAAACATATCAGCGGTCCTGCTGCTCTCACTGACTCTGACCAGGCACTTATGGGTAAGCTGGTCAAGGTGGGAACGGATTTAGCTGAATCTTCCGGTATACAGGATGGCTTCAGACTTGTAATGAATAATGGTGAACGTGCCGGTCAAACTGTTTTCCATTTACACATGCATGTTTTGGGTGGCAGATCATTGACTTGGCCTCCAGGCTAATCAAAATAGCCACTATGAAATTTTTACCGCGACCTGCCTGCCATTGGAGATAGAAATACCACATGTATATATCTGACCTTGAAATCAAAGGTTTTAAATCCTTCGCTGAACCAACCAAAATGAAATTTTCTGAGGGGCTAACCTGCATTGTTGGTCCCAATGGTTGTGGTAAAACCAATGTTGTTGATGCCATCCGTTGGGTAATGGGTGAACAGAAATCCTCAGTTCTGCGTAGTCAGAGTATGCATGATGTTATCTTTAGCGGGACAACAAAACGCAAACAGGTAAATTTTGCTGAAGTTTCCCTCACCATCCATAATGATAGAGGTCTACTGCCTATTGAGTATACCGATGTAGTACTTACTCGTCGCGTGTTCAGAGATGGAGCCAGCGAATTTTTCATCAACAAAAATGCCTGTCGTCTCAAAGATATTCATGATCTGTTTGTAGATACTGGTATGGGTTCAGATGCCTATTCGGTTATCGAATTAAAAATGGTTGAATCCATCCTCAGTGATAGCAAAGAGGAGCGCCGTCGACTCATCGAGGAAGCCGCAGGTATCAATAAGTACAAACGCCAGCGTCGCCTGTCCATGCGTCGCCTGGATTCTACGGAAAATGATCTCCAACGTCTCAATGACATCATTAACGAGGTCGAAAAAAGTGTAGCAAGTCTGCGTCAACAATTGTCTAAATACAAGCGTTTTGACCGGGTTCAAAGCCAACTGAAAGCGGATGAGATATCTCTGGCCGTTCATGAGAGCAACCAGGTTCTTGAACAATTGATCCCCCTGCGGCAGCAGATTGCCCAGCTTAAGGACGGCTACGGCGCTACCGGGGAAGAGCTTAGTCTGGAAGAGAGGCGCGTTGAAGAGGCTAAAGAGCACCTCTTGGTTATTGAAGCCGAAATGGGAGAACAGCAGGAGCACGTTAATACCCACAACACTGAACGATTTTCAATTGAGCAGACCCTCCTCATTGCAGAGCAAAAAATAGCAGGAGCCAGTGCAGCTCTGGATCGCATCAGGGTTGAACAAAGCACCCTGAATGAACGTGAGGAATCATCACTGAAACTGCAGGCGGATTTAAGTAACGAAAAAGCTCATTTACTGCCACGGATCGAGGAAACTAAAGCCAAAGATGATGTTTTAAAGGCGGCCTTTGATAGTGCTGTCGAGAAATATCGCGCTGCAAAATCTGAACATGACTCAAAAAACCAGAAACATCTTGAGCTTTTAAATAGACTGAGTGATCTCAACCATCAAAAAAGTCATCAGGAAGCAGCACTCACTCAGCACAATAGCACCACCGAACATCTGAAGCACAAACAGGGACGACTCCATCAATCCCGGGACCAATATCAGCTAGAATTGAATTTAGTGGGTTCTGATTTTCAAGATGCCGAAACCCAGTACAGAGATCTGGAAGCAAAAGTAACTGAATTAGAGCTTGGCTTTCAAAAACTTCAAGATCAATTAAATGAAAATCGGGAAACTCTGGCCCAAAAACGTGGCCAGAGGGTGAGCGTTGAAAACCAACTCAACTTTTATGAAGAATTACTTGAATCTGGTGAGGGCTATTCTGGGGGTGTGCGTACCTTACTGAGCGGTGATTACGAAGCACTGGGCATAATGGGTACGGTGGCAGATCTCCTGACTGTGGATGAACGCTATGAAAAAGCGATCCAAACCGCACTGGGACCTCTTGCAGAAGCTCTGGTCACAAAGGATCGGGACTCCGCAGTGCGTGCCATAGCTACTTTGCAGGAACGCAAAGCAGGTTCTGCAACATTTCTACCCCTGAAACCGATTGCGAATTCTAAGGGATATGCACCGGCTAAGTTGACAGGGAAACATATTGTTGGTCCGGCGCTGGACTACATAACCCCCACAGCCGGATATCAGGGCTTAGCACACTTGTTGTTCTCGGATTTGACCCTTGTAACGGAAGATTATGTCCCTGATTGGAAAGCAGTCTCCGGTCGGGTGGTTAGTATTGAAGGAACCCTTTACGATAACTTTGGTCTTATCAAAGGTGGGACTACGGGTGAAGGGGAGGACACGCTCATTGGCCGACGTGATCGGATAGAGCGTTTGAGAAAGCAGTTCTCACAATTAGTGGAGGAAATAGACCAACAGAGCACAGCCATCGAAAAGACACATGAGCAAATGGGAGTACTGGAACGTGAACTGCGGACCACCCAAGCCTCGCGTAATGATCATAGACAGATATTGCTTGAGGTGGAACGCAAAAGCTCGCGAGCTCAGTATGGTATCAGCTCGACAGAGGCCGATGTGAAAAGTGTTTCGCAGGAGATGGATGAATTACTCCAGGCTATCGAGGATGCGGATACCCGGATCGCCGGTTTTATCCCCCTACTAACCGAAACAGAGACTGAAAGACAAAAAGTAGAAACAGAAATCAGTCAAATGGAAACATCGCTGCAATCCCTCCTCAATCAGCGGGATGCAACCAGTGAAGCGGCTCAGGCTGGACGTATAGAATATGTAAACCTTAAAAATGAAGAGCGAAATCTGGATACACGTTTATCCAGCGTAACGGAAACCCTGAAAGATATTAGCTCTCGCCAACTGGGGTTGAGTGATGAAAAACTCCAGCATACCCTGGTTCTTAAAGAGAATAGGAAGACTCAGGAATCTGGGAAAGACCAACTTGCTGCAGTAAAAGCTGTCCTGGAACGCGAATCTGAAACACTGGTTGAAATTTCTGGAAGAGTGAAGGTAAAGCGACAGGCATTGAACGAGCTTGAATTGCGCTTACGAGATCATCACCATAAACGTGAAGCTGCAGCTGAAGAGTTACGTGAATTGTCAGTTTCTGTAGCAAATCTTGATGCCAGACGTCTACATATTGTTGATCGTTTGCAGGAAAAATATGAAAGTGGTCTTCCTCAGGATATGAACCTTGAAGAATTCGAACAGGAGGCTGTTGAAAAACGTATCCGGCGTAGTAAAAAGTTCATTGAAGATCTTGGTCCTATCAACATGGCTGTCCAGGACGAATATGAAGCTGAAAAAGGGCGCTTGAATTTTCTCAAAGAGCAACAAGCTGATCTCTCTGAAGCCAAGTCTACACTTCTGGAAGCTATCTCTAAATTGGATCGGATAGCCCGCCGCCAATTCCGTGAGACCTTCGGACTGATACAGGAACATTTCAAGGGCACCTTCCAGATGTTATTTGACGGGGGTGAGGCAAACCTCATTCTTGAGAACCAGGACGATATTCTCGAAAGTGATATCATTATCAAGGCAACCCCCCATGGTAAAAAAACCCAAAATCTTAGAATGTTATCAGCAGGCGAAAAGGCTTTGACCGCCATTGCGCTACTCTTTGCCATCTATCAAGTGAAACCGAGTCCATATTGTGTCTTAGATGAGATCGATGCACCCCTGGATGACAGAAATATACGCAAATACACCAAAATGCTGGAACACTTTACAACGCATACCCAATTCATTGTTATTACGCATAACAAACTTACCATGGAAGCAGCTACGTTTTTATATGGGATTACCATGGAAGAGGAAGGAGTGTCCCGTCTTGTTTCAGTACAATTTACTTAAGAGGCTGATCCTTTTTCTGGCACTAAGCCTGGGTGGAATTGCTGCGGAAGAGTATACCGAAGCAGATCTTGGGGTATCAATTGATTATTCTCGTTTTTCCATTGAGGGGGGTGTTTATCTGGATATCTACCTGATGATTCCCCAATCCACATTTTTGTATTTCGAAGCAGACTCTGGTCTCGAAGCCAAAGTTGTATTCCAGACAGCACTGATACAAGATGGCATGGTACCCTATCCCCCGGACAGGTGGCAGCGGGTTTATAAGGCTGCTGATAATTCAGCCATTGCCAGCCTCAGTTATGTACCGGATATCAGCAAGTTTTACGTTGAGGCCGGAGACTACCTGCTACAGGTTGATATTGTTGATGTAAATTCAAATCGACGACAGCGTATTAAAAAACCTATTTCATTGGAGATTTTCCCATCTGGCCAATTGGCAATTTCTGATATCACGATTGCCTCTCAAATTGTAAAGGCTATAACGGAAAACGAGTTTACAAAATATGGGAATGATGTTGTACCCAACGCCGAACGGACCTTTAGTCCCAGTGCACCTATGATGTACTATTATTTCGAAACCTATGGGTTATCCGGTTCAGGCAACTACCAGATGCACGCTCAAGTGCTTTCCCTGAATGAGGATGTTGTCCAGGATTATCCAATACGTACAAAAAAAATGCCTGGTAGTTCAGCTGTCGAGTGGGGCGGGGTTAACACTGCAGGATTGAAATCGGGGATACACAAATTAAAGATTAGTATGACCGATGAGGTAAGTGCAAAGAGCGTCAGCAGCCTGAAAACCTTCTACGTTCTGAGACCAAAGAGTGTGGCGAACAATACAACCAGTACGACCCAGACGGATTATACTGGCCTAAGTGAAGATCAGCTCAACGAAATTTTTAATGTTGTCAGTCTCATCATGGATAAAAAGGAGCGTCGACTTTTTAAAAGTTCAGATTCTGAGGGTAAGCGGAATATTCTGACAGCATTCTGGGATCGCAAAGATCCGGATCCAGACACCGCCCAAAACGAATTTAAAATGAAATTTTACTCCAGGGTACAACTGGTTAACAGGGAATATGGCTCAGAAACTGATGAGGGTTGGCAGACAGATCGTGGAAGAATATTGATTCACTATGGACGACCGAATAATGTTGAAACGCATCCATCCTCGCTGGACCAAAAACCCTGGGAATCCTGGCACTATTATGGAATAGAAGGTGGCATAGAGTTCATTTTTATCGATCGTAGCGGCTATGGTAAGTATCAGCTGGTTCACTCAACTGCCAGGGATGAGGTTCAGGATTATAGTTGGCAAAGATATCTCGACTAATATCACAGGAATTTGTTGATGATTAAAGTACGTGCAGGAGTGGATATTGGTGGAACCAAAATTCGTATCGGATTGATCAATGGCTCAGGTGAATTGGTTGGTCTAGCTGATAAAATTGCCATGTCTCAATTTGAACAGGGTGATGATCTCATGTCCGCTATTGCAGATACAATCAAAAACATGGTCA
>JABMPR010000273.1 GCA_013202895.1 bacterium
CAGATCACCAACCGTCTGATATTGATCGAGGGCTTTCCAACCTATGGCGGTTTGGCTGGTCGAGATCTTGAGGCGATTGCTCGTGGTTTAGAAGAGGTTCTACAAGAAGATTATCTGGCTTACCGTATCTCCCAGGTGGAGGAATTAGGTGACCGTTTGATAGAAGCTGGTGTACCAATTTTGCGACCCACAGGCGGACATGCTGTCTATCTTGATGCAAAAAACTTTCTACCCCATGTACCCCAATCAAAATTTCCCGGGGTAGCCCTGACCATATCCCTTTACACCCATGCCGGAATACGTGCAGTAGAAATAGGCAGTCTCATGTTCGCCCATGCAGACCCTGAAACCGGAGAAGTACTTTATCCTGACCTGGAATTGGTGAGACTTGCCATTCCACGCAGGGTTTACACAAACAGCCAGATGCAGTATGTTGCAGAAAACATCATTGAGTTATATGAGGACCGGGAAAACATTGGGGGCTATGAGATCGAATTTCAAGCCCCGGTGTTAAGACATTTTACAGCACGACTGAATCCACTCACATAGAAAAAGGCGATGAATCGAATCATCGTCTTTTCCATATAATGAACGTTGTTTTACTTAAGCAGCAGCATCTTTTGGTTGCGCAACTCCGAACCTGCCTGAACCACAGAAAAATACACACCGGCAGCTACAGATTTTCCATCTGCATCTAGCCCGTCCCAAAGTGTTTCATAATATCCTGTTTCTTGAGATGACATGTCCCAGGATCTGATCTCACGCCCTCTGATATCAGTTATTCTAATACTGACCTGAGAGGGTGTGGCAATTTGATATGCTATTTGAGTCGAAGGGTTAAAGGGGTTTGGGTAATTCGCATAGAGCGTGAATTCATCAATAAGTAATTGAACATCTTCCAGGATGACTGTATTTGCTTTATAAACCGCTGAATAGGGAATATCACTCAGGCGGTAATCATAGAGAATGCCTGCTTTAACAGATTCATCAATAAAAGAATAATCCTTCCTGGAGCTGCTGCTTCCCTGTCCTTCCAGTTCTGAATGGGTCGTGTGATCTGCGATTAATTCCCATTCAGCATTTCGACCAGCCCGTCGATCCAGACGAAATCCTTGATTTTCGGTTTCACTTTCAGTTGCCCACTTCAGGACCATCTGACCTTTATGGGTTGAGGCATTGAAAAAAGAAAGCTCAACAGGTAGCGGAGTGTCGATTAGGCCACTGGTGGTGACCTCTACGTTGTTAGAGACGACTACACGCATGCGCCAGTCTTTATCCGATTGGGCTGCCCATCCCACACCTAAATCCGTAGATGATTTATTGCTGATACTCCCAGTACTTTTCCGCAAACTAAATATGCTCCCAGAGGTATTTCTCATAACTAAATGAAAATTCTCTGAGGCTAAAACATTCACTCCAACATTCTTCAATGAGACGTAATTCCAGGTATATTTTCCCATATCCGCACAATTCATGGTCACAGTTGATCCCACTTTAGTGCTGGGAAGTCCGCTGGCATCGGTCCAAATCTCAAATGATACTGAACCGCTGCCGGGGATAGTAGTGTGCGTAAAAAAGAAGGCTCCCGTTACTTCTCCTGCCGCAGTTGCAGTAAATTTTACCGCTTCCTTCACCGTATTATCAATTAAGTGACCAGCAGAAGTCCCCCAGGCATCATTGGCATAGCTTTTATGATACAGGGTGACGGAACCCCCAATGGCATCTGCCAGGGATTCAAAAATATTGAGTTTCCCATAACCCCAGGTATAGTTTGGTACTCCGCCAGTATAGCTATCACTGTCTGCGTTCCCGGTTATGAAGGATTTGGCCTGAGCGGCAGTCATGGAGGTATTGTAATCCAGCAATAGAGCTACGGCACCACTCACAATGCCTGATGCACCGCTGGTCCCTTCCGTGATATGATATTTATCGGCGACAATTACTTTGGCAGTAGATGGTGAATAGTCCGTCGATGTAGCTGAAAAAAGACCACGCCCTGGAACACAGATATCCGGCTTTTGACTGCCTTCCCGAGTGGGACCAATGCTACTGAAGTAAGCAATATTGTCACTGGAGTCTGTTCCCGTAAAACCATAACCAGCTGCATCAGCGCTTGAATACCATTTCCAACGAGCGGAATAGGCGCCAACGGTAATGGCTGAGCTTGCTACTCCCGGGGATGCTACAGTATAACTGGTATTCCCTCCTGAAACAGTGGCACCCATAGATGAATAATTTAACCAGGCATGGTAGGTTTGGGATGATCCAGAGCTATTGGTTAGATCCAGTGTCCAGTCTCCCGCTTCAGGAGTCTGGGTCGAGGTATTATCCCAAAGCTGTACCTGGGTTGTGAGATCACCATTGCTATGATCTGCATCACCTGCATTAATTAGCTGCATCGCACCGTGTGGGGTATCAATTGCTCCACTGGAGTTAAACGCCTTTTCGAGAGAGTAGGTTTCATCTGGACAGGAAATTTTTGCTGTAATATTCGGAGCCCCATCCCACCAGAGCTCAAACTGAACTACATCGTTTGCAGCCCCTCCGTTCGCGCTGAATGAAGGCACGGTAATAGTGATAGTTCCGGTTGCAGAATTAGCTACAGTTCCAGTTACATGAATCGGTTCGTTCCCGGCATTTCCAGCTGCAACGACAGCAACTCTGCCATTACCCGATGCGGTAAAACTATCAACGGCTTCATCCAATGTCGCTGTGCCATCATGGGCATGACTCTGATTCCCCAAACTCAAATTGACCACAACCGGCTTACTCTCAGTTGAGGCAATCTTTTGAGCATAAGTGAGGGCATTCTTGACGTCTACATCGAGAAAACTTGTTCCCGTTCCCGCTTTCACTACCACGATATCGGCATCTGGGGCCATACCCTTGTAGCTCCCGCTGGATAAAGAGGCGCCATTGCCAACTGCACCACTGGCCACTTCAGTTCCATGCCCATTGGTGTCTGTCTGTTTGACACTATCCGGCGCACTACCATCAAGCTCGCTGTTAATTTGGGCATTTGTATACTCAGCGCCATAATTCAGTGTTGTTGTAAACGTTGCGTTTCGATCGTAAGGAGTCATTGCATCGGTATATGTTGTTTCATCAGTTTGATCCCAGATATATAGAATTCGACTTTTAGTGGCATCAACTGGATCACGAAAGTCTAGATGCGTCCAGTCAATACCTGTATCGATAATCAGAAAAATCACATCCGTCCCATCATAAGCTGTGCTATTCAAATATCCATCTTGAACCAGATCAGCACCTGAATGACCTACCGCTAGGTCATTGAGTGGATATAATAAATCTCCCTGAAAGATGCTACTTACAGCATCTAGCTCAGATAGTTCTAATAATTGTTCATAGCTTACTCTGGCTGTGGACCACCCTGGATAATGAGCATTCGTATTAATACCAGCCGCTTTCACCGCCTCAATATCTGTACTGCGGATGGTTACCGGGTATAAGACCTCCCGTAGGGGGCCTACCACGGTTTGAGCACGAGAAAAGCGCACATCTGTTAAATGGGCATTTTCAGGACTTTTTTCAGCCACCAAAGCTTGGAGATCGGGAGAAAGTTTAGCCATTGATGTTGCCGTGATGTCCCTGGAAAAAAGAATTCCAGGAATGATCAACAGTAACAATGATTTACAAATAGTGCGCTTCATGGAAAAGTCTCCGCAGTTCAGGTATTTTATTTTGCAAATTGATCTTCTCATAACTTCCTTCATATACGTCAAAGGTCGTGCCAGCATGAATTTACACAGACAAATGCGTGATTCTACTGTTTATACACACCTTTTTGAGATAAGATTGACAGCCCGTTTGTTAAGTAAATATTGCGCAATCCCAAGCAATGTAATATTATGAAGACAGTAAATTATGACCGCTACAAATCGTAAATAGCCCCTCTTCAATTGAGCCATCCCCAAGGTCACAATGTTCCAGTGATCTTTGTTCATGTGCTAACCTGAACGAGCGGTGTCGAATTGGGACCTCAAAATCAGGAGGTCTACAGGGTCGCATTTCATATTGACCGAGAGCAGTTTGTTATCGATCCGGTGATACCACAAATAAATAAAAAGTTCTGTTTATAAACCTCTATCTTATTCTACTTTTATTGCATGCGTCTTAATCGATTAATTTTACTTTTTCTGCTGATGACTCACTCTGTTTTTCCCCAGCAAGCATTTTGGGTTTTATTTGAAAATGATTCACCCCGGCAGCTGGCACATTTGACATCCAGGGCGGATGATCGTCTCCGGAAACGCGGGATACACTCAATTCAGGGGTCTCTGGATGTTTCTCCTGACTACCTGAATCAATTAAGAGTTGCCGGTTTCAAAATCAGACATGTCTCCCGCTTCTTAAATGCAGCCAGTCTGGAAATCGAAAATCCAAATCAACTTGAAGAGCTAAAACAGTTTTTATTTATTGCAGCGGTTCGGCCCGTAGCATCCAGAAGTGTCTCGGTGCCACTGCAACCAGAGAATGATGACCTGCTTGCTCGATCTGTCGGCTATAACTACGGGCAATCTTTCACTCAGAATCAATTACTGAATATACCTCTGCTCCATGAATATGGATATGATGGCTCCGGTGTTATCATCGCAGTGTTTGATACGGGATTTCTCACCGAACATGCCGTGTTCGATGGTTTGAATATTTTAGATCAGTATGATTTTGTAGACAATGAAGTAAATCCAGCAGGTACCTATCATGAGCATGGCATCAATGTTTTAAGTGCACTTGGAGGCTATTTTCCTGGTGAACTTATTGGACCGGCCTATGCCGCCTCATTTCTGTTAGCGCGCACAGAAGATGCCATAAATGAGAGCCGAGCCGAAGAAGACAACTGGGTAGCTGCCTTGGAATGGGCTGACGCATTGGGTGCTGATATAATTTCTTCTTCCCTTAATTATCGAGAATTTGACGATTCATCTCAGGATTATCCCGACTCGGCTATCGATGGGCAGACAGCTATCATCACCCGTGCTGCCAATATTGCTGCCCAAAGAGGAATCCTGGTGGTCAATTCAGCAAGCAACGAGGGTCCTGGTGCAGGCAGTATCTGGCCACCAGCTGACAGTCCGCATGTCCTCGCAGTTGGAGCGATCAACTCCCAAGGCGGCATCGCTTCTTTTTCAAGTAGAGGTCCTACCTATGATGGCAGAATAAAACCGGATGTAGTGGCAATGGGGATTTCGGTTTATCTGGCCTCTGGAACCAATTCCTTTACCAGCGGCAGCGGGACGTCCTATGCCACTCCATTGATAGCTGGTTTATCTGCATTGCTTTTGCAAGCCCACCCTGGCTTATCCCCAGATTCAGTCATTTCAATATTTAAAACGCATGCTGACCGAAGTGAGAATCCTGATAATAATTATGGTTATGGTGTTCCAAATCTATCAAGTTTTTTTATGGAGCAACAAGCTGAATCGACACCAAGTTGTCGGGTTTATCCCAATCCCAGTTCTGTCCGTGATGTTAAAGTTGCCCTGTCTGAGCCGGTTGCCAATCTTATTCAAAACTGCCAATTGATCGATATCAGAGGTCGGCAGGTGGTGCTCCTACCCATTCAAGCGCTTTCTTCAGAGATAATTGAAATACGACTACCGACTGCTCTCAATGACCAACTACTTATCCTTGTTATGGAAGCTGGTAATAAGATTTATACCGGCAAATTTGTGTATATCAAATTGTAGCTAATGTTTTGGCCAGGATCTGAGCTAACGATACCGGGCCAGATTTTTTAAAAATTCCTCATGCACCGGAAAACCAAGAGCCACAGCTTTGTCGCAATGCTCGATTGCTAACTTGTAATTCTTTATATCAGAATAGACTATTGCCAGGTTATTGTGCGTTCCTCCGTGATCGGGTCTCAGGGTAAGGGCATCATTATAATATACGATAGCCTCTCGGGGATTTTCCATAGCCTGATAGGTGGCTCCCAGCCCAACCAGGGCATTCAGGTATTCTGGATTAAGTTTTAGGGCCTGTTTAAAATCTTCAACAGCAGCCTCATAATTTTCATTTTGAACAGCTACAACGCCACGATTGTAATAATAGCGAGGGTCTTCCTTATTGCCCATTTTGGGAACATTGGTTATTATTGGTTTTGATGCTTGCTTGCTTGAAAACTGATCATGGATTGCGCGTAATTGGATCTGAGCAGTACCCCAATTGGGGTCTATCTTCAAAGCTCTTTCCAGGCTCGCAATGGCTTTGTCGACTTGCTTCATTTCCAGATAAATTTTGCCCATTCGAGAATAGGCTTGAAGATATTCTGGATCAATCTCCAAAGCTTTCTGGCATGCCGAAAAAGCGTTTTCAAGATCTCCTGCATCCAGATAAATGCCTGCAAGATTATAGTGGGCCATGGGAACATCTGGGTCAAGCTGGATTGCCCTGTCATACTCTTGCTTGGCGTCTTCTATGCGCATAGCAGATTCAAAAAGAGTTCCTAAATTATTGTGGGCTTGGAAATTATCCTGATCTATTGAAATAGCCTTCTCATAAGACGCGATTGCTTCATCTTTCTGACCCGACTGCATATAAAACAACCCTAAATTGAGGAAGGCGTCTATGGGATCGTTTTCATATTCAGCAACCAGTTTGCAATATTTAATGGCGCTCTCAAAATCGTCTTTATTAGCATAGGCATTTGTCAGGTACATATAGGATTCAGTTCTGTCAGGAACGGCTCTTAAGTGTTCTTCTAAAATTTCAATCTGATTTTCTATGGCTGCTTTTTTTAGTGCTTCGTCATTAAATATATCATAAGTTTCAACCAGAGTATTCCTGCTATAGTCAAGCATCATTTCTGAATATTGAATACGTTGCTCCTCCGAAGCCTCAGAAAACTCTACCATATCGTCAAAAGGGGCATATACAGAAAGCACAAACCTGGCAAATTTGATTTGACCTTCAACGTCGACGACCTGTCCCATCACATCCTGAATCTCCTCACCAAGCGTTCGCCTTGCTGCAAGGTTCCGATCCACGCTGTCTTCATGCAAATGCATACGTTTGGGAGCCATAAATTCCAGGAGCGGTTGATCATCGGTGTGGACTGGCCCTGTACCAAAAAGCTGCTGGAGCCCATCGCTTACCATAAGTCTATATAATACACGAGGATCTTCAAGCACCAGATTTGGGGACCTTTGAAGCATTGGTAAATTCTTTATTGCATTTTGAATTGAAAGCTGGTCCTGGCCCTTGAACCCGATAAATAAATAATCATTCCCTTCGATAAATGTTTTCATAAGCAGGCTGTTAGGGAATACTTTTGAGAAAGTCCTTCCAACCATTGAAAAAGTAGCCCAATCCATCTGATATGAGGGCATCCATTGGACAAAGATACCATCCCAGTTCAAACGCTTTTTTACTACACGAAAGAATTCTTCCGTAAACAGGCTGGCCAGCCCGGCCATCCATGGATTAGAGGGTTCAGAAATAATTGCATCATACTTTTGTTCGCTCAGTTCCAGATGAGCTCTACCATCCTGGATAATCAGATTAACTCTGGGATCAGAGAGTACCTGGTTATTCCATTCATCAAAATATTTACTTGCTGTAACAACCTGTTCACTGATTTCCAGAATATCCAGGCGTCTTAGGTCATAATGGAGTGCCTCCCCGCCTGTCACTCCACTGGCTAAACCAAGTATCATGACATCTTGCGGATTGGGGTGGAAAAGTAATGGGATATGGGCCAGCAAAGCTTGGGTGGACATATCTGATGCTGAAGAAGCATCTGCTTTTCCGCTATTATACAAAGTATACTGTGGCTTTGCCATGGCATCAATTTCACGCTCAACCGTTGTAAAGCCGCCGATACCATCACCATAAAAGACCACCTCGGTAGCACTGGAATAAGGCATCAATTCAGCCGGTCCTTTTAATAATGCATCCCACCAGCTGGTTCTACGATATAGACTTTCATAAGCACTAAACCGATAGTATTTCCCGGTTGACAATTGTTGTCGATCCCAGTGTGGATAGAGCAGAACCAGTATCAGTCCCACAAAGGCTATACCCAGGGGAACAGCTTTCAATGATTTAGTTTTGTCCTGATCCAGTAAATAAGCATAGACTGCAAAGGCTGTGATCAATTGCAGCCCGATCACCAGGCTGAGACTGTTTTCCTTGCCTAGCAGCGGGATGAGTAAAAAGCCAGCGGAGAATGATCCCAACAGGGCACCAACCGTGTTGATCGCATAGGCAAAGCCGATGGATTTTCCAATTTTAGTGATGGAAGATGTATAAATTTTCCCAACCAGCGGAAAGGTAGCACCTAAGGCAATCGTTGGTCCCACCATCAATAAAAATAATATCGCCGCTTTCGCTATGGAAAGCTGCACAAAATCATCTTTCAGGCTAAAGATCAACTTGGCAAAAATGAATTGACTATTTCCCATGAACTGACTGACGAACAAGGCCAACATTGCCGCAGTAATTTGAGTAAATAAAAGTAGTCTAAGGGGGTCTTTACTCCTGTCTGCGATTCGTCCAAACACAGTAGCACCTAGCGCCAGTCCTACGATAAATGTCGTAAGGACAATACTGAATGAATAGGTAGTGGGTCCAATAATCAGACCCAGTAAGCGCGTCCAGATCACCTCGTAGGCCATGGCGGCAAAACCCGAAACTGCAAAAATAGTCAGGGCTGCAATCTGCTGAGGCCTGGAATAGCGAATCTGAAAGCTACTATTTTCATGGCTTATGTCCGGATCAGTCTTCTGTGGGTCATTGATACCTGCTTCAGATCTTTTTGAAATCCAGTTTGCTGCCATAAACGCGATGCCTCC
>JABMPR010000025.1 GCA_013202895.1 bacterium
CTTCTGGGGCATGGTCTCAGGTATCGTAACAGCCATGGTTCTGGCTCAGATCGTACCAGCGTCTGATTATTTGTACTATTTCCCTGTGACTATGGGAATGGGTGCCCTGGGTAGTATTATCGGAAGTCTAATGACCAAACCAGATGAGATGGCTGACCTAAAGTCGTTCTATCAAACGGTTCGCCCCTGGGGCTTTTGGGGTCCTGTGGCCGATGAAGTACTGAAAGAGAATCCAGAATTTACTACAGGTGCATCTGCAGTGCGTGATCTTAGCAATGTTGCCGTCGGTATCATCTGGCAAACAGCCCTGGTAGTCGCCCCGGTCTATCTCATTATTCGTGAATGGTATGCCATGGCAGTCGCCGTAGCTATCGCCCTTCTCACCACTTACTGGTTAAAGAAACGTTGGTATGATGAACTTCCTCAGGATTAGTGATCGCTAGGTTCATCCATCATATGGGAAGCTAAATGAAATACGGCTCATTTGACGACGAACGTCGGGAATACGTAATCACAAATCCCAAAACTCCCTGGCCCTGGATTAACTACCTGGGGTCAGATGACTTCTTCCGGCTAATATCCAATACAGGAGGTGGATACGCCTTCTATCAAGATGCCAAACTGAGACGAATTACTCGCTACCGCTATAACAATGTTCCCCTGGACCAGAGCGGCACATATTTCTTTATTCGAGACGGTGAAGATGTCTGGAACCCTGGTTGGCAGCCCGTCCAGGCTGATCTGGTTAACTACTCATGTCGTCATGGTCTTGGGTATACGATTATCTCAGGTGAACGGGGAGGTCTTCACGTGGAAGTTACCCATTTTGTGCCTCTGGGCTTTACAGGTGAAATACAACGCGTAAACCTCACTAATCTCACATTAACAAACAAATCAATGGATCTTTTCAGCTATACTGAATGGGCACTCTGGGATGCCCTGGATGACGCTACCAATTTTCAGCGGAATTTATCTACGGGAGAAGTCGAGGTAGATGGCAGCGCACTCTTTCATAAGACTGAGTATCGGGAACGTCGTAATCATTACTCATTTTATGCATGCAATGAGGAGATTTCAGGGTTCGATACTGATCGAGAGAGCTTTCTCGGTATATATAGTGGCTTGCATCAGCCTGAAGTTGTTTTAAATGGTAAATCAAAAAATTCCATTGCCCATGGTTGGTCACCCATTGCATCCCACCACCTGAAAATTGATCTGGCACCAGGTGAATCGCGTGAGTTTATTTTTACTCTGGGGTATACAGAGCTGGACCCAGACAACAAATGGGAAAATTTGGCTGTAATCAATAAAGCACCCGCTAAAAAAATGATTCAACAATATTCTACCTCAGAAGATGTAGATACAGCATTGCGAAAATTACATGAGCATTGGGATAAATTACTCAGCACTTATCATCTTGAAGGTCTTGATCCCCGCTTGCAGCGTATGGTTAATACCTGGAACCCCTACCAGTGCATGATCACCTTTAACCTTTCCCGCAGTGCCTCTTATTTTGAAAGTGGCATTGGCAGGGGGATGGGATTCCGAGATTCCAATCAAGATCTGATTGGCTTTGTGCATCAGATTCCAGAGCGTGCCAGACAACGAATATTGGACTTGGCTGCAACTCAACTAAACGATGGAGGTGCTTATCATCAATATCAACCCTTGACCAGGCGGGGAAACGATGAAGTTGGTACGGGTTTTAACGATGATCCCTTATGGTTGATTCTATCTGTCACAGAATACATCAAGGAAACAGGAGATTTTGCAATCCTTGAAGAGCTTGTGGATTTTGAGAATGATCCAAAGCTGGCTACTCCCATGCTTGAACATTTGAAACGATCCTTTGATCATGTGATAAATAATCTGGGACCCCATGCATTGCCCCTAATCGGTCGTGCAGATTGGAACGACTGTTTAAATCTGAACTGTTTTTCAACTGAACCAGGGGAATCATTCCAGACAACGGAAAACAAAGAAGGCGGTCAGGCTGAATCGATTTTTATTGCCGGTATGTTTATAGCGTATGGGTCAGAATATGCCCAGCTTTGTCGACAGATTAACGAATTTCATGAGGCGGAACGAGCCGAGAAACATATTGCAGATATGCGGCAATCGATGGATGCAAATGGGTGGGATGGGGAATGGTTCCTTAGAGCTTACGATCATTTCGGCGAAAAAGTTGGCAGTCACAGCAATGATGAGGGGCAGATATTCATCGAACCCCAGGGTATGTGCATCATGGCCGGTTTGGGCCTGGATGACGGGAAAGCGGAGCAAGCCCTGAACTCGGTTAAAGCACATCTCGAATGTGAACATGGCATTGTCCTCAATCATCCGGCTTACACAAAGTATAAATTGAATCTGGGAGAGATATCAACTTATCCACCTGGTTATAAAGAAAATGCTGGCATATTTTGCCATAGCAATCCTTGGATAACTATTGCTGAGACTATGATCGGCAGGGGTAACCGAGCCTTTGAAACCTATCAGCAAATAGCACCAGCCTATCTGGAAGACATCTCTGATTTGCATAAGACTGAACCTTATGTCTACTCCCAGATGATCGCTGGTAAGGATGCCGCTATTCCTGGTGAAGCTAAGAATTCCTGGCTAACTGGAACTGCTGCCTGGAATTTCTATGCTATAACTCGCTACATCCTGGGAATACGGCCAGATTATGAGGGACTAATTATAGATCCATGTATACCATCTGAATGGGAGGAATACAGGATTGAACGTAAATTTCGAGATGTGACCTACAAAATTCACATTAACAATCCTGAGCATCTTGAAAAGGGTGAGGTCTCCCTGACGATTGAAGGTGAGAAGATACCTGGGAATAAGATTCCCTTCCTCAAGCCCGGGAGTACCTGCAATGTTATCGCCACTATTAAGAAAAGGAACAAAGATCAATGAAGAAGAATTATATCCTGAGCCTGCTTTGCGTTATTATAATAGGCACGTTCTTATCATGTGCTTCTGAAAACAGAGACATTTCACTAACAGCATCTGACATCCATCTGAATCAGATCGGGTATCTACCTGAAGCTTATAAATCAGCTATATTTGTGGGATCAGCGGATAAGTTTGCTGTGATTAAGAATAATAGCCATGCAATAGTCTATCAAGGAGAGCTTAGCTCACCACAGTATTGGCAAGCATCTGGAGAAACGGTCACAATCGCTGATTTTTCAAGTCTCAATACACCCGGTACTTATCGTATTCAAATTGCAGGACAAACTTCGTTTCCCTTCATAATTGAGGCTGATATTTTTTCTGAGATCGGGACAGCGGGATTAAAAGCCTACTATTTCCATCGAACAAGTACTCCCATAGAAGAGCAATTCGCCGGAATATATGCTCGTCCCTCTGGTCATCCTGATGATGAAGTCGCTGTACATGCCAGTGCGGCATCACTGACACGTCCGGAAGGCACGATAATATCTTCTCCAAAAGGATGGTACGATGCTGGAGATTACAATAAATACATTGTAAACTCTGCAATCTCAGTTTCCACCATGATGAGTTTTTATGAACATTATCCCCAGATTGCCGGAAGTATTAACTGCAATATCCCAGAAAGCAATGATGAAACCCCTGATATTCTGGATGAGATCCGCTGGAATCTGGATTGGATGTTAACAATGCAGGATCCTGAAGATGGAGGAGTTTACCACAAACTTACATCCAAATCCTTTGGGGGTATGGAACTTCCACATCTTGATACTACGCCGCGCTGGGTTGTCATGAAAACCACTGCAGCCACTTTAGATTTTGCTGCTTCCATGGCTCAGGCAAGCCGGGTTTATAATCCTTTTGATGAAGCTTTTGCAGATCAATGTATTTCAGCAGCAAAGCATGCCTGGGAATGGGCTCAATCAAATCCTGTAATCCCATATGTTCAACCTGAGGATATTCATACGGGTGCCTATGATCAAAGCAAAGACAAGTTATCTGATGAATTTTACTGGGCGGCGGCAGAGTTATCCATTACGACTGGAGAAGCGTACCCCACGAATCTACCTCAAGTGCTCAGTGTCCCCGAATGGAGAAATGGTTTAGTTGTAGGATTGATGAATCAGATACATCACAATCCTACAATAGCAGCACGTGTTGCTTTCCTCACCCTGGCTGATTCACTCGCTTTGAAATGTGAAACCAGTGCCTATGATGTATCGAATGATTCTTTCCGATGGGGAAGCAATGGTGACTTTTTGAATCAGGCCATGGTTCTGGTGTATGCTTTTAAAATCACTGGGACCAGGGCTTACCATGATGCTGCCCTTTCTACTTTTGACTGGGTACTTGGGAAAAACCCCCAGGATTATTCATTTGTAACCGGCTTTGGAGACAAGCCGCCCATGCATATCCACCATCGACCCTCAGAAGGGGATGGGATCATAGAACCAATTCCTGGTTGGGTAGCAGGTGGACCAAATCCTGAGAATAAAAATGATTGTGGTGAAGAAGCCTATTTCTCAGAATATCCTGCCCTGGCATATCTGGATCAACTTTGCAGCTATGCCACCAACGAGGTTGCCATCAACTGGAATGCTCCCTTTGTGTATGTAGCAAATGCCCTGAGCGCTGAGTTGGGGCGCGATTAGCAGCACCATGAGCTGAAACACCATTTTAGAGATTCAAATGCTAATCTAGATCTCTTCCAATGTCTTATAAAAAAGTCCCTTCCTGAGGAGGGACTTTTTTTAGCAACCCAGGCTCCCAAAGTGTTGATTATTATCTTTAAAGTACACCTTTCCTTTATCAATCCGCTAACAGTTGAATGACTCTAATATGATGTGATAAAATTGTGGATTTCGAATTTGTGGTAAGGGTTTTCCTATCTAAAGATTAGGGTTGCCCTAATTGAGGCACCTCGAGTCAAACGCTATAATGTTTCCAGTCAGACCACAGAAGGTCTTGAAAGGAAGCAGAAATGAAAAAAACAAGAAATACACTGATCGCCATCCTCATACTGATCATGAGTGCTTCCATCCTTTCTGCAAAACCCTATAATGTCGCGAAAGCAGCAACAATACCTTCAAAGGGCATGGCAATTAACATCATTCAGCATAATCAGGAACATTTGAGTGGACAATTGATTGATGCTGATGATGCCTACTTCGTATTTGAGAATGATGCTGATGCTTCAATTCAGATTATCCCTCGTGGCAATGTCCAACTATTAGAGACAAATATGGATATTAACATATTCTCAATTTTAAAAAGTAAAGATCCAAATTCACTTACCGATATGATTGAATTGAACGATGGAACGAAAATTCCCAGCATTATACTGGATGTGGGTGCTGAAAATATTCAGTACTTCTCTGGAAAGAGTATGAAACGTGAGAGCGTAACAGCAAATTCGATTTACATGCTATATGTTGACAACGCCTCCATAAGCATCCCCTTTCCAATTAGCTCAATGGACACACCCGCTTTATAATCAACACCTAATCCAATAGATTTGTTAGTTTTATGAGAAAGGCGATAAGCCTTTCAAATTTCTGTGAATATTGATATCAACAGTTATTGGCAATTATGGAATGCTTATTGCTAGGTTATTCGGCACGCTGGTTTGAATAAGCTATCCCTCAAATCAGCTCTGAATACGAGATGGTGACTCTCGCCTAAGGGTGCTGCTCAGGGCATCTCGTACAATGAAAAAGTTTTACATGTTTTATGGATGGAGAAAAAAATGACCTACAGAAAATCCTGGGCCGAACCCTGGAAAATTAAAATGGTCGAGCACTTAACCATGACTTCTCGAGAAGATCGTATTAAGGCAATCAAAGATGCTGGTTACAATACCTTTTTACTAAGATCAGATGATGTCTACATCGACTTACTCACGGATAGCGGTACCAACGCTATGAGTGATCGGCAGTGGGCGGGAATGATGCTTGGTGATGAGTCATATGCAGGTAGTAGAAATTTCTATAACCTTGAAAAAGCGATTCAGGATCACTATTCATACAAATACATAATCCCTACACACCAGGGGCGTGGAGCAGAGCACATGATGTCAAAAATTCTCATCAAAGATGGGGATTTTATTCCAGGAAATATGTATTTCACCACCACCCGCTTGCACCAGGAATTGGCTGGTGGTACTTTCGTTGATGTAATTATCGATGAAGCTCATGACACTGAAAGTGAACATCCTTTCAAGGGCAATGTGGATTTAAAGAAACTTGAGGACCTTTTCAACAAAGTGGGAGCCGATAAAGTACCCTACGTCTGTATCGCGACGGCGGTAAACATGGCAGGCGGTCAGCCTATTTCATTGGAAAATATCAAAGCCCTGCGCAAACTGACCAACAGGTATGGTGTTTCCATCGTTCATGATATGACTCGGGTTGCCGAAAATGCCTGGTTTATCAAGGAACGTGAACCGGGATATGCTCAAAAAAGTGTTAAGGATATTGTCTACGAAATATGTTCACTCACTGATCATGCGACCATGAGTGCCAAGAAAGA